>NZ_JAMYLN010000010.1:0-201637 GCF_040318035.1 Mesorhizobium sp. M1329
AAAACCCCCCCCCGTCGGCCCCCCCCCCCCGGCCGGCCCCAACAGAGGGGGGTGCCTCGCGCGAACCTGTCTCATCTTCCGCCTTACCCCATGCCGCCTCCACCGCAGCAATTGCCGCCGTCGGCAATTCTGCCGAAAATGCGATGTAATCGTGCAAGGTCAACCCGTTATCACCGCGCTCTAACCTCTCCAGCAACTCGCGCGGCGTTTGCGGAATCCCCTCAACGGCGTAGCCCTGTTCCCTCAGGTCATGCAGCATTGCCAGCACGCTGGACGGCACGTCGAGGCCGACTGCGTAGCCGGTGCGACCGGGGGCGCTCGGATAGTCGGGGATCAGGATGGCCAGCTTGCGTTCCGCGCGGGGCGTCCGCTGCAGGCGCACGAAGGCCTCGACACGGTTCGCCACTTGCGCCACGCGGGCGGGCTCAGGCCGGTTGGCGAAGGCGCGAAAGGCCAATGCGGGATCGGTTTCGCTTTCATCCTTGAAGGAAATGGCGCCGGCCAGGATGCGGCCGTCGAGCTCGGGCAGGACGACATGCATGGCAAGGTCGGCGGGCGCCAGGCCGCGCTGGTTACGTTGCCAGATGTCGCGGCGGGTGGTCGCGACGATGACCTGGAACACCGGTACGCCGGCGCGGTCGAAGAGGGTTTCGATGCCAGGCTCGGCCCCGGAGGCGAAAGCAGTGGTGGTGATGATGGCGGCAGGCTTCAGGGTTGCAAGCGCAGTTTCGACAAAGGCGAGGGATGTTGGGTCCTTCAGGCTGGAGACGAAGATGGGGACGGGGGTGATGCCGCGTTGGCGCAGGGCTTCGAAAAGCGCGTCGATCGGCGCGACATCGGCGGCGAGCAGCATCGAGCGGTAGAACAGAATTGGCACGACGTCCCCCTCCCCCTCGAGGGGAGGGTGGCCCGAAGGGCCGGGTGGGGTCGTCGCGGCAGTGCTCGACGTTTCCTGTTGGTGCGCTTCAAAGTGTTGGCGCGCTTCGGAGAGGACCCCACCCCCGGCCTGCGGCCGGACCCTCCCCTCAAGGGGGAGGGGGACGCCGCGTTCTACGACCCCCAGTCCCGGCTCGTAAAATCCCGCCTTTGGCACGCTGACCGGTTCAGCGACCGCCACACCCGATCCAGCGAGACTTGCCAACCTCTGCACCAGCGCCGCCATATTTGCCGGACCGCCTTCGCGGAAATAGTCGAGCAAGCTGTCCAACTCCTCGCGCGGCAGCGTCGAGCCTTCGATCAGTCGCAAGTCCTCGTCGTGGCTCTCGCCTGGTAGGAGCGCGAGCTTGATACCGCGATTTCGCGCGATAACGGCGAGCTGATCGCAGCCATAGCGCCACCAGTCATAGCCGCCGAGGATGCGGACCAGAATGACCTTGGCGTGGCGGGCGACGCTGTCAATCCAGAGATCGACGGACATCGGATGGCGCAGGTCGCGCAAGGCGGCGAGCCGCATCGATGGCAGGTGGTGCGCATCTGCCTTCCACGCCGTCGCCAGCCCGGCCAGGTCGCTGTCGGTGAAGGACAGCGCCACGACATCCGCAGGCGTTTGCCTGAGATCGACAGGCTCGGCGAGATCGTCGAGCGAGGCGGATGTGGTGGTGAGGATGTGCATCGCGGCTCGTACCTGGGGTCAGCCGGCGAGGATACGCTCGATCGCCGGGCGGTTCAGCCCCTTCAGGCCGATGACGACAAGGCGCGAGCGGCGATCGTCTTCGGCGGTCCAGGCGCGATCGTAATAGTGGTTGACGCGCGGACCGACGGCCTGCAGCAGGAGCCGCATCGGCTTGCCGCCGACTTCGACGAAACCCTTGACGCGCAACACGTTTTCCTCCTCCGCCGCCGTGGCGACGCGTCGTGCGAGCTCGTCCGGGTTGGACACGGACGCGATGTCGATGACGAACGAGTCAAAATCGTCATGCTCGTGGTCGAGCTCGTCGTCGTGGTGGGTCTTGCGGTTCTCGATGTCGTCCTCGACGGCGAGGCCGAGGCCGAGCAGCACCGACGGGTCGACCTTGCCTTGCGAAGTCGGCACGATCTTCACCGCCCGCGCAACATGCTTGCCGATGACGGCATTGGCGCGGGCCGAGCCGGCTGCGTCCATCAGGTCGCTCTTCGACAGGATAATCAGGTCGGCGCAAGCGAGCTGGTCCTCGAATACTTCCTCGACCGGATCGTCGTGTTCGAGCGTCTCGTCCTGCGCGCGCTGCGCCTGCAGGGCGTCCATGTCGTTGGCGACGCGGCCATCAGCCAGCGCCGGTCCGTCGACCACGGCGATGACGCCGTCGACCGTCACGCGGCTTTTCACCGACGGCCACTGGAAGGCCTGGACCAGCGGCTTGGGCAAAGCGAGGCCGGATGTTTCGATCAGGATGTGGTCGACCCTCGGCGTCAGCGACAGGATCTGGTCGAGCGCCGGGACGAAATCGTCGGCCACTGTGCAACAGATGCAGCCATTGGCCAGCTCGACGATGTTTTCGTCGGGGCAGCTGTCGATGCCGCAGCCCTTCAGGATCTCGCCGTCGATGCCGATGTCGCCGAACTCGTTGACGATGATGGCCAGCCGCTTGCCCCCGGCGTTTTCGAGCAAATGGCGGATCAACGTCGTCTTGCCGGCGCCGAGAAAGCCGGTAACGACGGTGCAGGGAACGCGCGAAAGGGAGGCAGTGGTCATATCAGGTCCTTCAAAAGGTCAAGGGGAGGGATGCGGGCAACCAGGCCGCGCTTCAGGCAATCGGGACGGCCGCGCCACGGAATGAGCCCATCCGTCGAGGTGGCGAACAGCTTTGCGCCGGTCACGAGATCGGCGCCGCTGGTCGCGGTCAGGTCGCCGAAGACGTAGCTCCAGCAGCCGTCGCGCAAAATCGCGGCGCTGAGCCGGCGCTTGCAATTGCCGAGGCATTCGACGGTGCGGATTTTAATGTTTTCGCTGGAAGCGGCGCGGCGCGTGTCCTCGGCGAGCAGTTCGCCGGCGCGCGGACGAGCGTCCGAACCGGTCTCGTCACGGCAGGACGAGCAGACGATGACGGTAACGCCGGCCGGGGAATCACCATGGCCGGACAATAAATCCGCTGTCTCAGCCGGGAAACTGCTGTCGCGTTCCAAATCAGGCTCCTTGCCCGGAAAACCCGCCAGGCGATCGGATTCTTATGTCCTAGACGGCAGGTCTCCTGGCTCGCGCGTCATCGCCTGGGTGCCGCCTTCCCGGGAATATCCCAGTGGTTTTCGGCCTTGGCTCGTCGCTTACAGTTGCGGGGACAGCCGCGGATTTGAAATCGAGATTTCGCACCGCATTCCCTCTTGGCCCCTGCCGTTGCGGGCAGGGGACCGTCTGGAATGGATTTAGGCTTGTGGAGGCAGTCGTGTCAACGCACGTCTACGACGCGGCAATGTCGGCCAAAGGCTGTCATGTCCCGCCTTCCGGCAGTGCCAGGATAACTTGCCGGATTGCTTGATAGCCATCGCCATAGTCCCAATCATGACTGATCGCCAGATTTTGACCTTCTTGCCAAACCGCGTTGTCCAGAAGGACTTCGCCACTAATAAGCGTGCCGTTCAAGCCTGCCAGAAAGGTCCGTACAAAATGGCCTCCGGGGGGTACCGAAGCTGTGAACAGCTTTTCCAGCTTGGCATAGAATGCTGGATAGCCTCGGCTTAGCGAGCATAGCTCGGTAGTGGCTTGGGAAATGACGGGTCCGCCATAGATTTTCCAACGGGCATTGTTGCGCCAGATGTTCCAACGGGCGCTGCTTCGCTGCCAAATCTCTACCTCGGCCTGTATGTCGTCGCAGACATGATCAGCCAGCCCCTCAATGGCCACGTGGAAAACACCACGGATAAATTTTTCAAACGCCTGATTCAATTCTTCTTCGCGCGTGTCGCCGAAGCCAGCAAATGATTCAATGACCGGCTGAACATCAAGCAGCGGAGAGAATATGTAGATTTCAAGAACGAGCCGACCGTTAGAACCCGTCTCGAACACCTCAGCCTCAAACCGAAGTTGCCTCGACTGGAGCGTGACGTCCTGCTCTCTACGTATTGCATCTATTCCATGTGCAATCAGCGCACCATGGATCATGTCGAGCACTTCGTGCGATGCCATTACAAACCTACCAGGTTTCTTGGAGCGTCTATGACAGACGCTGTGGGGGTTGGCCATCTATCTGACTGGCCAGCGCCGGCCCAAGATCACCGGCAGCCGTCACCTCGATGCGCTCAAGCCCGAGCCAGCCCTGCATCTGCTTCAATTCCTCGAAGAGTTCGGCGGCAGTTTGCGGCGGGGCGCCGGGCTCCGCATAGGCGGCATGGACGCGCAATACGCCGGCCGGACGGTCGGCCCTGAGGTCGACGCGCCCGACGATGCTGTCGCCGAGCAGGAACGGCAGCACATAATAGCCATACTGGCGCTTTTCGGCCGGCGTGTAGATCTCGATGCGGTAGTGGAAGTCGAACAACCGCTCGGTGCGCGACCGCTCGAAGACGACGGGATCGAACGGCGCGAGCAAGGCGCGCGCCTCGATCCTGCGCGGCAAACGGGCGTCCTTGTGGAGATAGGCCGGCTTGTTCCAGCCTTCGACGCTCACCGGTAACAGCTCGCCGGCCTCGACCAGCTCCTCGAGGCGGCCCTTGATATCGGCGGGCGAGAGGCGGAAATAGTCGCGCAGATCGCCTGCCGTGGCGACGCCGTGGGCGCGGGCGGAGATACGCAGCAATTCGCGGTGCGCATCCTCGGGGCAGGGAACCGGCAGAGTGAGTACCGCCGGCGGCAGTACGCGCTCCGGCAGATCGTAGAACCGCTCGAAGCCGCGGCGATGCGCTGTGGTGATACGGCCGGCCCAGAACAGCCATTCGAAGGCGTGCTTGGCATGGCTCCAGCCCCACCAGCCACCATTGCCCTTTTGGCCTTCGAGGGCTGAAGCGGCGATCGGGCCGTGATCGACGACCTGGCGATAGATCTCCTCGATATAGGCGGGGTGCTCGCGGCCCCATTTGGCCAGTCCGCTGTACATTTCGTCGCCGCGCTCGGCCCGCTGCATGCGCCAGCGCATCAGCGGATAGGTCTCGACCGGCAGGAACGAGGCTTCGTGCGCCCAATATTCGAAGACCATGCGCTTGCGCGTTACGGCAGCGTCGTCGAGCAGCGCCAGCTTGTAGGGGCCAAGCCGCGAATAGAGCGGCATATAGTGGGCGCGCACCACGGCGCTGACGGAATCGATCTGCAGCAGGCCGGTACGGGCAAGCACGCGGGCCAGATGCCTGCGGTCGGGCGTACCGGCGGGGCGGGGGTCGTTGAATCCCTGTGCCGCCAGCGCGATGCGACGGGCCATGCGAAGCGAGATTTTTTCCTTCATCAACGCGGTATCCTGATGATGCTGGACAGAGCAGAGAACCTGCGATTCCGTGCCATGCTAGCAGGGTTTTGGCGGCATCCATGTCAGGAGAGAAAAGTGGAGTGAAAAGTGAAAGAAATCAAACAGGAGCGGATCGGACCAGTTTTGCCGGATATGCCGCCCAGCACCGCGATTTGAACAAGGTTTGACTTGCTTCGCCGAAAGCGCTGCGCTAACCCTCGCCGCGTTGCAGCATAGAGCCCCCTTAAAACGGTTCAGTGGTTAAACTGTCACGCTTCCGCAAGTGGGTCCGGTGCTGTAATCAGAGTGGATTGGCCGCCAACGGAAACTGCAGCATGAACGCACTTTTAGGTTCGTACCTGCCCATAGTCCTGTTCATCGGCGTGGCGCTGGTGGTCGGGCTGGCGCTGCTCGCCGCACCCTTCCTGGTGGCCTACCGCAACCCCGATCCGGAAAAGCTTTCGGCCTATGAGTGCGGCTTCAACTCGTTCGACGACGCCCGCATGAAGTTCGATATCCGCTTCTACCTGGTGTCGATCCTGTTCATCATCTTCGACCTGGAGGTGGCCTTCCTGTTTCCTTGGGCGGTGTCGTTCAGTCAGATCGGCATGCTCGGTTTCTGGTCGATGATGGTGTTTTTGGCGGTGCTGACCATCGGCTTTGCCTATGAATGGAAGAAAGGAGCGCTGGAATGGGATTGAGCGACAATTCCGGCACGCTCGTCGCGCCGAAGCCCAAGGGCCTCATCGACCCCAACACCGGCAGGCCGGTAGGGGAGGATGATCCGTTCTTCCTGGAGATCAACAACGAGCTCGCTGACAAGGGCTTTCTCGTCACCTCGACCGAGGCGCTGATCACCTGGGCGCGCAGCGGCTCGTTGATGTTCATGACGTTCGGTCTCGCCTGCTGCGCCGTCGAGATGATCCACACCTCGATGCCGCGCTATGACTCGGAGAGGTTCGGTGTCGCGCCGCGCGCGTCTCCGCGCCAGTCCGATATCATGATCGTCGCCGGAACGCTGACCAACAAGATGGCGCCGGCGCTGCGCAAGGTCTACGACCAGATGCCGGAGCCGCGCTACGTCATCTCGATGGGCTCCTGCGCCAATGGCGGCGGCTATTATCATTATTCCTATTCGGTGGTGCGCGGCTGCGACCGCATCGTGCCGGTCGACATCTACGTGCCCGGCTGTCCGCCGAGCGCCGAAGCACTGCTCTACGGCATCCTTCTGCTGCAGAAGAAGATCCGCCGCACCGGCACGATCGAACGGTGAGCGGCATGACCCAGGCGTTGAACGATCTCTCGACCTATCTCGGCGAGAAGCTGACCGGCCGGATCGGCGAGGCGGTGCTCGCCTATGGCGAACTCACCATCTCGGTCGAGCCGCGCGACCTGATCGAGGTGGTGACCTTCCTGCGCGACGACCCGAAATGCCAGTTCATCTCGATCATCGACGTCTGCGGCGCCGATTACCCGTCGCGGGCAAAGCGCTTCGACGTCGTCTATCATTTGCTGTCGCCGAGACAGAATATCCGCGTCCGCATCAAGGTCCAGGCCGACGAAGAGACGCTGGTGCCGTCGATCACCGGCATTTATCCCGGCGCCGACTGGTTCGAGCGCGAGACTTATGATCTCTACGGCGTGCTGTTTTCGGGCCATCCCGATCTGCGCAGAATCCTGACCGACTACGGCTTCGAGGGCCATCCGCTGCGCAAGGATTTTCCGCTGACCGGCTTCGTCGAGGTGCGCTACGACGACGAAGCCAAGCGCGTCATCTACGAGCCGGTCGAGCTCAAGCAGGAATTCCGCAATTTCGATTTTCTGTCCCCTTGGGAAGGCACGGATTACGTGCTGCCCGGGGATGAGAAGGCAAAGCAGTAAATGGCTGAAACCTCCGTCCGCAATTTTAACATCAATTTCGGCCCTCAACATCCTGCAGCGCATGGTGTTTTGAGGCTGGTTCTTGAGCTGGACGGCGAAGTCGTCGATCGCGTCGATCCGCATATCGGGCTTTTGCATCGCGGCACGGAAAAGCTGATCGAGCACAAGACTTATCTGCAGGCCGTGCCTTATCTCGACCGGCTCGACTATTGCGCGCCAATGAACCAGGAGCATGCCTTTGCGCTTGCCGCCGAGCGGCTGCTCGGTATCGAGGTGCCGAAGCGCGGGCAACTTATTCGAGTTCTCTACTCCGAGATCGGCCGCATCATGTCGCACATCCTCAATGTGACGACGCAGGCGATGGATGTCGGCGCGCTGACGCCGCCGCTGTGGGGTTTCGTCGAGCGCGAAAAGCTGATGGTGTTTTACGAGCGCGCCTCTGGCTCGCGCATGCACGCCGCCTATTTCCGGCCGGGCGGCGTCCATCAGGACCTGCCGCAGAAGCTGATCGAGGACATCGGCAAGTGGATCGATCCGTTCCTGAAGTCGGTCGACGATCTCGACGCGCTTTTGACCGGTAACCGTATCTTCAAGCAGCGCAATGTCGACATTGCCACCGTCTCCTTGGCGGACGCCTGGGCTTGGGGTTTTTCCGGCGTCATGGTGCGCGGCTCGGGTGCGCCGTGGGATCTGCGTAAATCGCAGCCCTACGAATGCTATGCCGAGCTGGATTTCGACATTCCGATCGGCAAGAACGGCGACTGTTTCGACCGTTATCTGGTGCGCATGGAAGAGATGCGGCAGTCGGCGAAAATCATGCGCCAGTGCGTCGACCTGTTGCTCGGCAAAGAGGGCAGCGGGCCGGTGTCCAACCTCGACGGCAAGGTGGTGCCGCCGAAGCGCCAGGCGATGAAGCGCTCGATGGAAGCGCTGATCCATCACTTCAAGCTCTACACCGAAGGCTACCGCGTGCCGGCCGGCGAGGTCTATGCAGCCGTCGAGGCGCCGAAGGGCGAATTTGGCGTCTATCTCGTCTCCGACGGCTCCAACAAGCCCTATCGCTGCAAGCTGCGCGCGCCCGGCTTCGCGCATCTGCAAGCCATGGACTTTTTGTGCCGCGGCCACATGCTGGCCGACGTCACCGCCGTTCTCGGCTCCCTCGACATCGTGTTTGGTGAGGTCGATCGCTAAATGTCAGTCCGCCGTCTCGCAGAAGCCAGCCTCCAGCCAGCCTCCTTCGCCTTCAACCGGGCGAATGCGGCAGCGGCGAAGCAGTGGATCAAGAAATATCCGAAGGGGCGCGAGCAATCCGCGATTATCCCCTTGCTCATGCTGGCGCAGGAGCAGGAAGGCTGGGTGACCAAGGCGGCGATCGAGACGATCTCCGACATGCTCGGCATGCCCTATATTCGCGGGCTGGAAGTCGCCACCTTCTATACGCAATACCAGCTCAATCCGGTCGGCACTCGCGCCCATATCCAGGTCTGCGGCACCACGCCCTGCATGCTGGGCGGCTCGGAGGCGCTGATGGATGTGTGCCGCTCGAAGATCCATCACGACCAGTTCCACACCAACGACAAGGGCACGCTGTCGTGGGAGGAGGTCGAGTGCCTCGGCGCCTGCGTCAACGCACCGATGGTGATGATATTCAAGGACACCTATGAGGATTTGACGCCGGAGCGGCTTGCCGAGATCATTGACCTCTATGACACCGGCAAGGGTGCTTCGGTGACGCCAGGGCCGCAAAACGGCCGCGTCACCTCCGAGCCGGCCAGCGGCCTGACGACCCTCAAGAGCGAAAAGGCGATCCTAAAGGCGACCCGCGACCGGGAAACCAGGGCGGCGACCAAGGCCGCCAAGGAAACGGCGCCGGCGGCTGCCGCCGCAGCACCCGCGGCGCCGGCCCTGCCAGCCGCTCCTGCCGCGCCGGCGCCGGTTGCGCCCTCGAATGCCAGCAAGCCGAAAACCGATGCGGTCGAGACGAGCCCGGCGCTGAAATCGCCGTCGGCGACAAAAGTCGCGCCCGCGGCGGAGAAGGCGGCGAGCGTTGCAGCGCCGCTGCATTCGGCCGCCAATGCCAACAAGGCCGAGCCGCAGGTCGAGGACGTCTCGAAACAGCGCAAAGGGCCCAAGAACAAGGCCGAGCCGGCGTCTGCTTTCAAGGCGCCGGAGGCCAAGGTCAAACCGGCGAAGGCTGCCGCCAAGGCGACCAAGCCGTCGCCCGGAAACAGGAGCCGGCCGACCGGCAAGAAGCCGGTCTGAGGAACGAGCAATGCTTCAGGACAGAGACCGCATCTTCAACAACATCTACGGCCGCTTCGACAAGTCGCTGGCGGGCGCCATGGCGCGCGGCGCCTGGGACAACACGCCCGGCATCGTTGCCAAGGGGCGCGAGTGGATCGTCAACGAGATGAAGGCTTCGGGCCTGCGCGGCCGCGGCGGCGCCGGTTTCCCGACCGGGCTGAAATGGTCGTTCATGCCCAAGCAAAGCGACGGCCGGCCGAGCTATCTCGTCGTCAACGCCGACGAATCCGAGCCCGGCACCTGCAAGGACCGCGACATACTGCGCCACGACCCGCACACGCTGGTCGAAGGCTGCCTGCTTGCCGGCTTCGCCATGGGCGCGGTCGCCGCCTACATCTATGTGCGCGGCGAGTTCATCCGCGAGCGCGAGGCACTGCAACGCGCCATCGACGAGGCCTATGCGGCCAAGCTGATCGGCAAGAACAACACGTCCGGCTATGATTTCGATATCTACATGCACCACGGCGCCGGCGCCTATATCTGCGGCGAGGAAACGGCGCTGCTCGAAAGCCTCGAGGGCAAGAAGGGCCAGCCGCGGCTGAAGCCGCCATTTCCGGCCAATGTCGGCCTCTATGGCTGCCCGACGACAGTCAATAATGTCGAGTCGATCGCGGTCGCGCCGACCATCCTGCGCCGCGGTGCCGCCTGGTTCTCGTCCTTCGGCCGGCCCAACAATGTCGGCACCAAGCTGTTCTGCATCTCCGGCCACGTCAACAATCCGTGCACCGTCGAAGAGGCGATGTCGATCCCGTTCCGCGAACTGATCGAGACGCATTGCGGCGGCATTCGCGGCGGCTGGGACAATCTGCTGGCGGTCATTCCCGGCGGCGCCTCGGTGCCGCTGGTGCCGGCCGAGCAGATCATCGACGCGCCGATGGATTTCGATGCGCTGCGCGACCTGAAATCGGGCCTCGGCACGGCAGCTGTCATCGTCATGGACAAATCCACCGATATCGTGAAAGCGATCGCGCGGCTGTCCTATTTCTACAAGCACGAAAGCTGCGGCCAGTGCACGCCCTGCCGTGAGGGCACCGGCTGGATGTGGCGGGTGATGGAACGGCTGGTGCGCGGCGAGGCGCAGAAGCGCGAGATCGACATGCTGCTCGACGTGACCAAGCAGGTCGAGGGCCACACGATCTGTGCGCTGGGCGATGCCGCGGCATGGCCGATCCAGGGCCTGATGCGGCATTTCCGCGGCGAGGTGGAGCGGCGCATCGACGAGTTTTCGCGCAACGCACACCGCGCCGAACCGGTGCTGGCTGCGGCGGAATAGAAGAATTCAAAAATGCGGGCGAATGTCCGAAACGAGGAAACGAGCGCGGGGCAGACGGAAACGACCAGGAGACCACCTATGTCGCTGTTTTCGACACCCGACGATTTTACGCCCGAAATGGACCCGTTGTTGAAGATGAACCAGGATCTGACCAGGATGATGCCCAAGGAGATGGCCAATGCCGTCAATCTCCTGGCGCATCCTGTCGCGGGCGCGGCGGCGATGACGGCACTCGGCATCGGCCTCGCCAACCACGCCTTTGGTATCTGGATGGGCGTGCTTTCAGGCGCGGCCGAGACCTCGCAGCGGCTTTGGCAGCCGGTTGCCGAGGATTCCGAGGCCCGAACTGACCGCTTTTCTGCGACCGGCAAAAGCTCCTCGACAAAGGCGCGCGCAGCCACCAAAACCCTGATTGCCGAGGCGCAGTCCTTCGCCAACGACGTGACCGACATTGCGACGAGCAGTGCGGCGCGGAGCCTAGCGAATGCGAGCACCGTTGCAGCGGATGCGTCGGCCGGGCTGATGCCGGAGGATTTCAAGCAGCCCAAGCCGATGGACCGGCCAACCGAGCCGGCCGACCTCAAGGCGATATCGGGCATCGGGCCGAAACTGGAAAAGGTGCTGAACGGCCTTGGCATCTGGACATACGCCCAGATTGCCGCGTGGACGCCGCAAGAGATCGCCTGGGTCGAAGATTACCTGTCGTTGAAGGGCCGCATCGGCCGTGACGGCTGGATCGGTCAGGCGGCCGCGTTGGCCGGGGCCAAAAAGTGAATTCAATGTCGTGCGCGGTCTCGGCTGCGCCCGGAAGGAAAGATTGCGGAACGTCCGCAGGGGTTTGAGGCGAAATGGCAAAGCTCAAGGTCGACGGGAAAGAGATCACTGTACCCGACCATTACACGCTGCTGCAGGCGGCCGAGGACGCCGGCGCGGAAGTGCCGCGCTTCTGCTTCCACGAGCGGCTGTCGATCGCCGGCAATTGCCGCATGTGCCTGATCGAGGTCAAGGGCGGGCCGCCCAAACCGCAGGCGTCCTGCGCCATGGGCGTGCGCGACCTGCGCCCGGGCCCGAACGGCGAGCCGCCGGAAATCTTCACCAACACGCCGATGGTCAAGAAGGCCAGGGAAGGCGTGATGGAATTCCTTCTGATCAACCATCCGCTGGATTGCCCGATCTGCGACCAGGGCGGCGAGTGCGACCTGCAGGACCAGGCGATGGCGTTCGGCGTCGATTCCTCGCGCTACCACGAGAACAAGCGGGCGGTCGAAGACAAGTATATCGGGCCGCTGGTCAAGACGATCATGAACCGCTGCATCCATTGCACGCGCTGCGTCCGCTTTACCACCGAGATTGCCGGCATATCGGAGCTTGGTCTGATCGGCCGCGGCGAGGATGCCGAGATCACCACCTATCTCGAAAGCGCGATGACTTCGGAGCTGCAGGGCAATGTCATCGACCTTTGCCCGGTCGGCGCGCTGACCTCCAAACCCTATGCGTTCCAGGCACGGCCTTGGGAACTGACCAAGACAGAATCCATCGACGTGATGGACGCCGTCGGCTCGGCGATCCGCGTCGATAGCCGGGGCCGCGAAGTGATGCGCATCCTGCCGCGTACCAACGAGGCGGTGAACGAGGAATGGATTTCCGACAAGACCCGCTTCATCTGGGACGGCTTGCGCACGCAGCGCCTCGACCGCCCCTATGTGCGCAAGGACGGCAGACTGGCCCCGGCAAGCTGGGCGGAGGCTTTTGCCGCGATCAAGGAAGCGGTGTCGAATGCCGCACCCGAAAAGATCGGTGCCATTGCCGGCGATCTTGCCGCCGTCGAGGAGATCTACGCGCTGAAGCTTCTGATGGCTTCGCTCGGCTCGAAGAACACCGACTGCCGCCAGGACGGTGCCGCACTCGATCCGTCGCTCGGCCGGGCGAGTTATGTGTTCAACCCGACCATCGAAGGCATCGAACAGGCCGATGCGGTGCTGATCATCGGCGCCAATCCGCGCTTCGAGGCGTCCTTGCTCAACGCTCGCATCCGCAAGCGCTGGCGGGCCGGCAATCTGCCGGTCGGCGTTATCGGCGATGTCGGCGATACGCGCTATGATTACGAGCAGCTCGGCGCCGGGCCGGAATCGCTGAAGGATCTGGCCGACGGCAACGGCAAATTCTTCCAGCTGCTGAAGAAGGCGACGCATCCGCTGATCATCGTCGGACAGGGTGCGCTGGCGCGTCCGGACGGCGCGGCCGTGCTTGGCCAGGCGGCGAAGCTCGCCGTCGCCGTCAATGCCGCAAGGGCCGACTGGAACGGTTTTGCCGTGCTGCACACCGCGGCGGCGCGCGTCGGCGGCCTCGATGTCGGCTTCGTGCCGGGCGAGGGCGGCAGGAACGTCGCCGGCATGCTGGGCGAGACCGACGTGCTGTTCCTGCTCGGCGCCGACGAGATCGACATGGCCAAGACCGGCGGCGCTTTCGTCGTCTATATCGGCACGCATGGCGACAAGGGCGCGCATCGCGCCAACGTCATCCTGCCGGGAGCAGCGTATACCGAGAAGTCGGGCACCTTCGTCAACACCGAGGGCCGCGTACAGCAGACCAACCGGGCGGGCTTCGCGCCCGGCGAAGCACGCGAGGACTGGGCTATTCTCAGAGCTCTGTCGGATGTGCTCGGCAAGAAGCTGCCGTTCGATTCGCTGCCGCAGCTGCGCGCTAAGCTCTATGCGGAATACCCGCATCTTGCCCGCATCGACCATGTCGCGGCCGGCGATCCGGCCGACATCGCCAGGGTGGCCAAGCTCGGCGGGCGGCTGAACAAGGGCACCTTCACCTCGCCGGTCAAGGATTTCTACCTGACCAACCCGATCGCGCGGGCTTCCGCGGTGATGGCCGAGTGCTCGGCTTTGGCGAAGAACGGCTTCAGGCAGGCGGCGGAGTAGACATGGACACCTTCTTCTCCTTCTACGTGCTGCCGGCGCTGCTGATCCTTTTGAAGTCGGTCGTGCTGATCGTCGTTCTGTTGATCTTCGTCGCCTATGTGCTTTACGCCGACCGCAAGATCTGGGCGGCGGTGCAATTGCGCCGAGGCCCGAATGTCGTTGGCCCGTGGGGCACGCTGCAGGCCTTCGCCGATCTGCTGAAATTCGTCTTCAAGGAGCCGGTGATCCCGTCCGGCGCCAACAAGGGCGTTTTCCTGCTGGCGCCCTTGGTGTCGGCGGTGCTTGCGATCTCTGCCTGGGCGGTGATCCCGGTCAATGAGGGCTGGGCGATCGCCAACGTCAATGTCGGCATCCTCTATGTCTTCGCCATCTCCTCGCTCGAGGTCTATGGCGTGATCATGGGCGGCTGGGCGTCCAATTCGAAATACCCGTTCCTTGGCGCGCTGCGCTCGGCGGCGCAGATGGTGTCCTACGAGGTCTCCATCGGTTTCGTCATAGTCACCGTGCTACTTTGCGTCGGCTCGCTCAACCTGTCCGACATCGTCTTGTCGCAACAGGACGGGTTGGGCACCCGGCTCGGCCTGCCCAACACCTTCCTCGACTGGCATTGGCTGTCGCTGTTCCCGATGTTCATCGTCTTCTTCATCTCGGCGCTGGCGGAAACCAACCGTCCGCCCTTCGACCTCGTGGAAGCCGAATCGGAACTCGTCGCCGGCCATATGGTCGAATATTCCTCGACGCCGTTCCTGTTGTTCTTCCTCGGCGAATATGTCGCCGTCGTCCTGATGTGCGCGCTGGCCACCATCCTGTTCCTTGGCGGCTGGCTGCCGCCCTTCAACTTCGCGCCGTTCACCTGGGTGCCGGGGCTGATCTGGTTCGTGCTCAAGGTCTGCCTGGTGTTCTTCATGTTCTCGATGGTGAAGGCGTTCGTGCCACGCTACCGCTACGACCAGCTGATGCGGCTCGGCTGGAAGGTCTTCCTGCCGATCTCGCTGTTCATGGTGGTCGCCACCGCCGCATTCCTAAAGATCACGGGGTTTGCGTGATGGGCAATCTGACCGTTGGTTTTCTGGGTGCAGTTGTCGGCGTGCTCGTTGCGGTCTTTGGCAACATTGTTGTGCTGCCCTACGTCTTGCGGCAACAGGACCGAAGGTTGGCAGCAAACTACCGAGTTCCGGTGTTTGGTTGGGACAAGCAGAAAATGGCGTCGCTTACGAGGCTTATGTACCGTTTCCAGATGCCTGTCCTTTTCGGATTCATTGGCGCAATCGCTGCAATACAGATATTTGGGGGTGCTGAATGAGTACGCTATCTCAGGCCGCCAAGTCGCTGCTTTTGCAGGATTTCGTCAGCGCTTTCTTCCTGTCGATGCGCCAGTTCTTCGCGCCGAAGGAGACGATCAACTATCCGCATGAGAAGGGGCCGGTCAGCCCGCGCTTTCGTGGCGAGCATGCGCTGCGCCGTTATCCGAACGGCGAGGAACGCTGCATCGCCTGCAAATTGTGCGAGGCGATCTGCCCGGCACAGGCCATCACCATCGAAGCCGGCCCGCGCCGCAATGACGGCACACGGCGTACCGTGCGCTACGACATCGACATGGTGAAATGCATTTATTGCGGCTTCTGCCAGGAAGCCTGCCCGGTCGACGCCATCGTCGAGGGGCCGAATTTCGAATTCGCGACGGAGACGCGCGAGGAGCTTTATTACGACAAGGATCGGCTTCTGGCCAATGGCGACCGCTGGGAGCGCGAACTGGCGCGCAACATCTCGCTGGATGCGCCTTACCGCTGATATTTGACGCATGGACGGGGCGAGGGCCCTCGTTTAAGGAACACGCAACTTGCCAACCGGAGGCGGTGGCAAAAAACAGGACGAACGTCCTGTTCTGACAGGAAACCCCGGGGGAACCCATGCTGAGTGGACTAGAGGCGGCCTTTTTCTACCTCTTCGCCTTTGTCGCGGTGGCATCGGCGTTCATGGTCGTTTCGGCGCGTAATCCCGTGCATTCGGTGCTGTTCCTGATCCTGACCTTCTTCAACGCCGCCGGCCTGTTCATGCTGACCGGCGCCGAGTTCCTGGCGATGATCCTGCTCGTCGTCTATGTCGGCGCGGTCATGGTGCTGTTCCTGTTCGTCGTAATGATGCTCGACGTCGATTTCGCTGAAATGAAGGAAGGCGCCCTGCAATATGCGCCGATCGGCGCGCTGGTCGGGCTGATCCTGGCGGCGGAGCTGATCGTCGTGCTCGGCGGCTATACATTCGCGCCGAAACTGGCGGCGACGGTCGCCAAGCCCATTCCGGACCTGGCCGCGCGCTCCAACACGGCAGCGCTCGGCGACATCCTCTATACGGATTACCTCTACTACTTCCAGATTGCGGGGCTGGTGCTGCTGGTCGCGATGATTGGCGCCATCGTGCTGACGCTGCGCCACAAGCCGGGCGTCAAGCGGCAGTCGATCGCCGCCCAGGTCGGCCGCACGGCGGCAACCGGGGTGGAAATCCGCAAGGTCAAGACGGGCGAAGGAGTCTGAGATGGTCGTCGGCATCGCGCACTACCTGACCGTATCGGCGATCCTGTTCACGCTCGGCGTGTTCGGCATCTTCCTGAACCGCAGGAACGTCATCGTCATCCTGATGTCGATCGAGCTGATCCTGCTTGCGGTCAACATCAATTTCGTCGCCTTTTCGGCGGCGCTCGGCGATCTGGTCGGCCAGGTGTTCGCATTGTTCGTGCTGACGGTGGCCGCGGCCGAAGCGGCGATCGGCCTTGCCATTCTCGTCGTCTTCTTCCGCAACCGCGGCTCGATCGCGGTCGAAGACGTGAACATGATGAAGGGTTGACGGAACCACCATGTATCAGGCCATCGTCTTCCTTCCGCTGCTCGGCTTTCTGATCGTCGGCCTGTTCGGCACCTCGCTCGGTGCCAAGGCTTCCGAATACATCACATCCGGCTTCCTGGTGATCGCGGCTGTGCTGTCGTGGGTCGCCTTGTTCTCCGTCGGCTTCGGCGGCGGCGAAGTGTTCACCGTGCCGGTGATGCGGTGGATCCAGTCGGGCGGCCTCGAAGCGTCGTGGGCGCTGCGGATCGATACGCTGACGGTGGTGATGCTGGTCGTCGTCAATACGGTGTCGGCGCTGGTCCATATCTACTCGATCGGCTACATGCATCACGACCCGGACCGGCCGCGCTTCTTCGCCTATCTGTCGCTGTTTACCTTCGCCATGCTGATGCTGGTGACGGCCGACAACCTCGTGCAGATGTTCTTCGGCTGGGAAGGCGTCGGCCTTGCCTCCTATCTGCTGATCGGCTTCTGGTACAAGAAGCCGTCGGCCAATGCGGCTGCGATCAAGGCCTTCATCGTTAACCGCGTCGGCGATTTCGGCTTTGCGCTCGGCATATTCGGCGTGTTCGTGCTTTTCGGCTCGGTCAATCTCGGCACCATCTTCGCCAATGCGGCGACGTTCATTCCGGCGGAAGGCGCGCCGCAAGGTGCGGCCGTGCTGACCTTCCTCGGCTATGCACTCGATAAGCAGGCTGCGATGACGGTCGTCTGCCTGCTCCTGTTCATGGGCGCGATGGGCAAGTCGGCGCAGGTGCCGCTGCACACCTGGCTGCCGGATGCCATGGAAGGCCCGACGCCGGTCTCGGCACTGATCCATGCCGCGACCATGGTCACGGCAGGGGTGTTCATGCTGGCGCGGCTGTCGCCGCTGTTCGAGCTGTCGCATTCGGCACTGACGGTGGTCACTTTCATCGGCGCCTTCACCGCCTTCTTCGCGGCGACCGTCGGTCTCGTCCAGAACGACATCAAGCGCGTCATCGCCTATTCGACCTGTTCGCAGCTCGGCTACATGTTCGTGGCACTCGGCGTCGGCGCCTATGGGGCGGCGATTTTCCATCTGTTCACCCACGCCTTCTTCAAGGCGCTGCTGTTCCTCGGCTCGGGCTCGGTCATCCACGCCGTCTCCGACGAGCAGGACATGCGCAAGATGGGCGGCCTGAGGACGCTCATCCCGACGACCTACTGGATGATGGTGATCGGCACGCTGGCGCTGACCGGTGTCGGCATCCCGGTCACGATCATCGGCACGGCGGGCTTCTTTTCCAAGGACGCCATCATCGAAGCGGCCTTCGCCGGCCACAACGCGGTCGCCGCGTTTGCCTTTATATTGCTGGTGATCGCGGCCTGCTTCACCTCCTTCTATTCCTGGCGGCTGATCTTCATGACCTTCCATGGCGAGCCGCGGGCCAGCCACGAGGTCATGCACCATGTCCATGAATCGCCGCCGGTCATGCTGGTGCCGCTGTTCATCCTGGCGGCGGGCGCGCTGTTCGCCGGCGTGATCTTCCACGGCGCCTTCATCGGCGAGGGCTATGCCGAATTCTGGAAGGCGTCGCTGTTCACGCTGCCGGACAACCACATCCTGCACGAAATCCACGAAGTGCCGTTGTGGGTCGAGCTGTCGCCGTTCATCGCCATGCTGATCGGCTTTGCGATTGCCTGGCAGTTCTATATTCGCGCGCCGGAAATGCCTCGGAGCGTCGCCGCCAACCATCGCCTGCTCTACGCCTTCCTGCTCAACAAATGGTATTTCGACGAGCTCTACGACTTCCTGTTCGTGCGGCCGGCAAAGCGCCTCGGCAGCTTCCTGTGGAAGACCGGCGACGGCACCGTCATCGACGGGCTCGGGCCGGACGGCATTTCGGCGCGCGTCGTCGACGTCACCAACCGGGTCGTCAAGCTGCAGACCGGCTATCTCTATCACTATGCCTTCGCCATGCTGATCGGCGTTGCCGCACTCGTCACCTGGATGATGCTCTGATGACCGCCTGGCCGATCCTATCGCTGGTCACCTTCCTGCCGCTGGTTGGTGTGCTGCTCATCCTTTTCGTGCGCGACGACAGCGAGAACGCGCGCCGCAACATCCGCGCCATCGCGCTGTTCACGACTGCGTTCACGTTCGTGATTTCGCTGTTTATCTGGACCGGCTTCGACAATTCGCAGCCTGGCTTCCAGTTCGTCGAGAAGTTTGCCTGGCTGGATTCCGGCATCTCCTACCATATGGGCGTAGACGGCATCTCCATGCTGTTCGTCATCCTGACTACCTTCCTGATGCCGCTCTGCATCCTCGCCTCGTGGGAATCGATCGAGAAGCGCGTCAAGGCCTATATGATCGCCTTCCTGTTGCTCGAGACGCTGATGATCGGCGTGTTTTGCGCGCTCGACATCGTCTTGTTCTACGTCTTCTTCGAAGCCGGGCTGATCCCGATGTTCATCATCATCGGCGTGTGGGGCGGCAAGCGGCGCGTCTATGCCTCGTTCAAGTTCTTCCTCTATACGCTGGCCGGCTCGGTGCTGATGCTGCTCGCCATCATGGCGATGTTCTTCCAGTCCGGCACCACCGACATCCCGACGCTTCTGACGCACAATTTCCCGGCCAATATGCAGACCTGGCTATGGCTTGCCTTCTTCGCCTCCTTTGCGGTGAAGATGCCGATGTGGCCGGTGCATACCTGGCTGCCGGACGCGCATGTCGAGGCGCCGACGGCCGGCTCGGTGATCCTGGCCGCCATCCTGCTCAAGATGGGCGGGTACGGCTTCCTGCGTTTTTCGCTGCCGATGTTTCCGATCGCATCCGAAATGTTCGCGCCGCTGATCTTCACGCTCTCAGTCGTCGCCATCATCTACACCTCGCTGGTGGCGCTGATGCAGGAGGACATGAAGAAGCTGATCGCCTATTCGTCGGTCGCTCACATGGGCTTCGTTACCATGGGCATCTTCGCCATGAACCAGGAAGGCGTCCAGGGTTCGATCTTCCAGATGCTGTCGCACGGCCTGGTCTCCGGCGCGCTGTTCCTCTGCGTCGGCGTTGTCTACGACCGCATGCACACGCGTGACATCGACGCCTATGGCGGGCTGGTCAACAACATGCCGAAATATGCAACCGTGTTCATGATCTTCACCATGGCCAATGTCGGCCTGCCCGGCACCAGCGGTTTCGTCGGCGAGTTCCTGACCATGCTCGGCGTGTTCCGGGTCAACACCTGGGTGGCGTTCTTCGCCGCCACCGGCGTCATCCTGTCTGCGGCCTATGCGCTCTGGCTCTATCGCAAGGTGATCTTCGGCGCGCTGACCAAGGACAGCCTGAAAGGCCTGCTCGACCTGTCGACGCGCGAGAAGGTGATCATCTATCCGCTGGTCGCGCTGGTCATCTTCTTCGGCGTCTACCCGGCGCCGATCTTCGACGCGACGGCCGAATCGGTCAAGGCGCTCGTCACCAATGTCACCGCATCCATCGGCGCCGCGCAGACCGCGGCGGCGAACTGACTGGGGGTTTTGCGAACCATGACGCCGGACCTTCTCTCCAGCCTGTCGCTCTCGACGCCAGAGCTGATCCTCGCCATCGGCGCCTTGGCGCTGTTGATGCTCGGCGCCTATTCGCGCGCCAACACCACCGTCACGGTGAGCGGCCTTGCAGTCGCCGTGCTGGTGATCGCCGGCGCCTGGCTGATCTTGTCGCCGGGGCAGGGCAACGCCTATGGCGAAGCCTTCATCCAGGATCCATTCGCCCGCTTCATGAAGGTGCTGGCGCTGATCGGCTCGGCGGTGACGCTGGTCATGTCGGTCCGCTTTGCCCAGGCGGAGCGTTTCGACAAGTTCGAATATCCGGTGCTGATCCTGCTCTGCACGCTCGGCATGATGCTGATGATCTCGGCCAACGGCATGATCGGGCTCTATCTCGGCCTCGAGCTGCAGTCGCTGGCGATCTACGTGCTGGCGGCGATCAACCGCGACAATCTGCGTTCGACCGAGGCCGGGCTGAAATACTTCGTCCTTGGCGCGCTGTCGTCGGGCATGCTGCTTTACGGCATCTCGCTGGTCTACGGCTACACCGGCAATACCGGCTTCCAGGAGATCGCCGCGGCGTTGAGCGGCAGCGAGCGCCAGCTTGGCCTCGTCTTCGGCCTGGTCTTCGTGCTGGCCGGCCTTGCGTTCAAGATCTCGGCGGTGCCGTTCCACATGTGGACGCCCGACGTCTATGAAGGCGCGCCGACGCCGGTGACGGCTTTTCTGGCGGCGGCACCCAAAATGGCGGCGATGGCGCTGATGGTGCGCGTCACCATGGGCGCCTTCAAGCCGATCGCCGCCGACTGGCAGCAGATCATCGTCTTCATCTCGATCGCCTCGATGGCGCTCGGTGCCTTTGCGGCCATCGGCCAGACCAACATCAAACGGCTGATGGCCTATTCCTCCATCGGCCATATGGGTTATGCACTGGTCGGCCTTGCCGCCAACAGCCAGGACGGCGTGCGCGGCGTCGCCATCTACATGCTGATCTACCTGGTGATGACGCTCGGCACCTTCGCCTTCATCCTCGCCATGCGACGCAAGGAGGGCAATGTCGAGCAGATCAGCGATCTCGCCGGCCTGTCGGCGACCAATCCGATCATGGCGACGATCCTCACCATCCTGATGTTCTCGCTGGCCGGCATCCCGCCGCTCGCCGGCTTCTGGGGGAAATGGTACGTGTTCCTCGCCGCCATCAATGCCAATCTCTACGCGCTGGCGATCATCGGCGTGCTCGCCTCTGTGGTGGGCGCCTATTATTATCTGCGCATCATCAAGATCATGTGGTTCGACGAACCGGTCGGCGGCTTCGTGCCGATGGCGACCGAACTGCGCGTCGTGCTCGGTGTCTGTGGCGCCTTCGTGCTGTTCTACGTGCTGATCGGCGGCCCGATCGGAACCTACGCGGCAGCCGCGGCCAAGACCTTCTTCTAACGGAATGACGTTCAGGCTTGCTCCAACCGCGGCTTCGGAAGGGTTCCGGCTCGAGGCGCACGATACGGTCGGCTCCACCAACGCGCTGGCGCTGGAGCACGCGCGGGCCGGCGATCCGGGCAAACTCTGGGTCGTCTCAAAAAAGCAGGAGGCCGGGCGTGGCCGCCGCGGCCGCGCCTGGGCGACGCCCGAGGGCAATCTGGCCGCGACGCTGCTGGTGATTACCAACACCGAGCTTCGACTTGCCGCGACGCTCGGCTTCGTTGCCGGACTGGCGCTGGCCGACGCGCTCGACGCCGTCGTGCCGAAGGGCAGGATCGCGATCGGCCTCGATGGTGCGAGCCAAGGCAAGAACCGTTTCGAGCTGAAATGGCCGAACGATGTGCTTGCCTCGGGCGCCAAGCTCGCCGGCATCCTGCTGGAATCGGCGATGCTGGATGGCGACCGTTGGGCGGTGGCTGTCGGCATCGGCGTCAACGTGGTGGCATACCCTGAGGATTTGCCCTATCCAGCGACGTCGCTCAACGCGCTGGGGTCTGCTTGCGATGCCGAGACGCTGTTTCTGGCGCTGTCGGATGCGTGGAGCGAGAATGCGCGGCTGTGGAACGAAGGGCGTGGGCTTGCCGCCGTCAGGCGGCGGTGGCTGGCGCGTGCGGCGGGGCTTGGCGGGCAGGTTGCTGTCAGAATTGACGGTAATGTGGTGCGCGGCACCTTCGAGACCATTGACGAGGACTGCCGTTTCGTGATCCGCGACGATCAAGGTTCGGTTCTGACGATCGCTGCCGGCGACGTGCATTTCGGCGCGGTTGCCTCGGCTGGCGGTTGACTGGCCAATACGTTTGACTGGCCAGGTATTTGACCAGCTTGAATTTGACCGGCCGACAATTTTGACCGGCCCACAATTTTAACCGGCAAGGAAGGAAAGACCATGGCGATAGCGGAAAACGCCGAACTTGTCTTCGTGCCGCTCGGCGGTGTCGGCGAGATCGGCATGAACTTCGCCCTCTACGGCTATGGGCCGGCCAATGCGCGCGAATGGATCGTCGTTGACGTCGGCGTTACTTTTCCCGATGCAACCCTGCCCGGCGTCGACCTGGTACTGCCCGACATCCGCTTCATCGAGGAGAATGTCGCCAATCTGCGCGGCATCGTCATCACCCATGCGCATGAGGACCATTACGGGGCGTTGCATGACATCTGGCCGAAGCTCAAGGCGCCGGTGTGGATGACGCCGTTCAGCGCCAGCCTGCTGGAAGCCAAGCGGCAGGGCGAACCAGGGGCGCCGAAGATCCCGGTGACGATCTACCGGGCTGGCGAGAAATTCACCGTCGGTCCGTTCGAGATCGAGGCCATCCCCGTCGCGCACTCCATTCCCGAACCGATGTCGCTGGCGATCACCACGCCGGCCGGCGTCGTCATCCATACCGGCGACTGGAAGATCGATCCGGCGCCGACGGTCGGGCCGATGACCGATGAGGCGCGCTTCCGCGCCTATGGCGACAAGGGCGTGCTGGCGCTGATCTGCGATTCCACCAATGCGATGCGGGAAGGGGAATCGCCGTCCGAAGTGGCCGTGGGCGAGGGTCTCAAGAGCGTCATCCAGAACGCCAAGGGCCGGGTCGCCGTCACCAGCTTCTCCTCCAATGTCGGACGCATCGTCTCCATCGCCAGGGCAGCGCGGGATGCCGGCCGCCAGTGCCTGGTGCTTGGCCGTTCGATGAAGCGCGTCATCGATGTGGCTGATGAACTCGGCTATATGGACGGCTTGCCGGAATTCATCGCCGAGGAGGATTACGGCTTCATCCCGCGCGAAAACCTCGTCATCATCTGCACCGGCAGCCAGGGCGAGCCGCTTGCCGCACTTGCCAAGCTGTCGCGCGACGAGATGAAGTCGGTAGCGCTGACGGCCGGCGACACGGTGGTGTTTTCCTCGCGCACCATTCCCGGCAACGAGAAGGCGATCCTCGAGATCAAGAACCGCCTGATCGATCTCGGCATCAAGATCATCGAGGATGGCGATGCGCTGGTGCATGTCTCCGGCCATCCACGCCGCAGCGAATTGCGCAAGATGTATGAATGGGTGCGGCCGCAGATCGGCGTTCCCGTGCATGGCGAGGCGGCGCATCTGGTAGCGCAGGGCTCGCTGATGTCGACGTCCGGCATCGGCCAGGTGGCGCAGGTGCGCGACGGCGACATGCTCAGGCTGTATCCGGGTGCCGCCGCCATTATCGACCAGGTGCCGTTCGGCCGCATCTACAAGGACGGAAGGCTGATCGGCACCGACCAGGCGATGGGTATTCGCGACCGCCGCAAGCTGTCCTTCGCCGGACATGTCGCCGTCAATGTCGTGCTCGACGACAAATACGAGCTTGCCGGCGATCCCGATCTCGTCGCCATCGGCGTCGCCGAGGCCGACGGCAGCGGCGAGAGCCTGGAAGACCTGATGATCGATGCGGCAATCGGCGCCGTGGACTCCATCCCCCGCCAGCGCCGAAAAGACCTCGACCTGGTCCAGGAGGCGGTGCGGCGCGCGGTGCGTGGCGCGGCCAACGAAGCCTGGGGCAAGAAGCCGCTGGTGACAGTGTTCGTCACGCGGTGACGAACAAGGGAGTAGGGGAGTAAGGCAGTAGGGGAATAGGGAAGTAGCAGGTAGGAGCGCAAACAGATGCACTTCTAGATCCAGTTTTTCCCTACTCCCCTACTGCCTTACTCCCCTACTCCCCTAACCCGGGAGTACTCTATGCTCGGACGTCTCAACCATGTTGCGCTTGCCGTGCCGGATCTGGCTGCGGCTGCGGCGGTCTATCGCGATACGCTTGGCGCCCGCGTGACTGCGCCGCAGCGGCTGCCGGAGCATGGCGTTACGGTGGTGTTCGTCGACGTCGGCAACACCAGGATGGAGTTGCTCGAGCCGCTCGGCGAAGCCTCGCCGATCGCCGCATTCCTCGAGAAGAATCCGTCCGGCGGCATGCACCACGTGTGCTATGAGGTGGACGACATTGTTGCGGCGCGCGACCGTCTCAAGGCCAGCGGCGCGCGCGTGCTGGGCGACGGCAATCCGAAGACCGGCGCACATGGCAAGCCGGTATTGTTTCTGCACCCCAAGGATTTCTTCGGCACGCTGGTCGAACTGGAGCAAGCATGAGCTGGGTTTCGTTTGTCGCCCTGTTCTTCGCCACATGGTGGGTGGTGTTGTTCGCCGTCCTGCCGTTCAGCATGCGGACGCAGGACGAAGACCAGGACGTGACGCTTGGCACGGTTCCGAGTGCACCGCGCGGACCGCACATGTTGCGCGCGGCGCTACGCACGACAATCGCCACGCTGGTCCTCATGGGTATCTTCTACGGCATCACGAGAGGGCTTGGTCTCGGTATCGACGACATCCCGCACATCGTGCCGGATTTCAACCAGAGCCCAGCGCATTAGCCGGCTACCTACCGTGTCCGGCTATCCCAGCCTAGCCGACGCCCTGAAATCAAGCTGCGCCAGCAAGGTCAACCCAAAGTAAAGGCCGGGGCGGGTTTGGGCTGACGCAACGTCATGTAGTTTGGTAATCTGTCGTGCTAACCAAATGATTGCACAAAAAAAATGCAAGGCGCGAGGCCTTGCAATTTAAACGCGTCCGATCTGTTTCCGGTGTCCGGCGGCAGCGAGTTACCGCGCCTAGATCGCATCCTCCCAAGACTTTGACCGCGTAGGAGAGCAGATTTTTCTCTACCCTCTCGGTTATGGGGGCACACTAGCCTAAGGCGGGTGAAAATGTCACGAAGAATTTTGCCCGGAAACAGGCAATCTCGTGCTGCAGTGCACAATAGTACGGCAGGCGTTGCTTGCGAAACGCCCAGCAAGCCGTGTGCGGCAATTGCGGCGTCTATGCAGCGCCTGGGCCGGGTTTCCATTCCGCCATGAAATGGCTATGAAGCCGGGGCAAGCAAGCCAGCGCTGCGCCGATTCCGGCGCCGCCATCCTCTCTCACGGACCAGTCCATGCGTTTGTCGCGCTATTTCCTGCCCATTCTCAAAGAAAATCCGCGCGAGGCCGAGATCGTCTCGCATCGGCTGATGCTGCGCGCCGGCATGATCCGCCAGCAGGGGCAGGGCAGCTTTTCCTGGCTGCCGCTCGGCAAGCGGGTGCTGGACAAGGTCTGCCGGATCATTCGCGAGGAGCAGAATCGCGCCGGCGCGCTCGAAATCCTGATGCCGACCATCCAATCGGCCGAGCTGTGGCGCGAAAGCGGCCGCTATGAAGATTACGGCAAGGAGATGCTGCGTATCAAGGACCGGCAAGACCGCGATATGCTCTACGGGCCGACCAACGAGGAGATGGTCACCGAGATCTTCCGCTCCTACGTCAAGTCCTACAAGGACCTGCCGCTCAACCTCTATCACATCCAGTGGAAGTTTCGCGACGAGGTGCGCCCGCGCTTCGGCGTCATGCGTTCGCGCGAGTTCCTCATGAAGGACGCCTATTCCTTCGACCTCGATTATGAAGGCGCCAAAGCCGCCTATAACCGCATGTTCGTGTCCTATCTCAGGACATTTACCCGCATGGGGCTGCAGGCCATTCCGATGCGCGCCGACACGGGGCCGATCGGCGGCGATCTCAGCCATGAGTTCATCATTCTGGCCGACACCGGCGAGAGCCAGGTGTTTTGCCATCGCGACTATCTCTCGCTTGAGGTGCCGGGGGCGGATACCGACTTTTCGAACGACGCCGAGATCGCCGAGATCGTTAAGACGTGGACGACGCCTTATGCCGCCACCGACGAGATGCATGACGAGGCGGCATGGGAGAAGGTGCCGACCGGCGACCGGGTCTCGGCGCGCGGCATCGAGGTTGGCCATATCTTCCATTTCGGCGACAAATATTCCAAGCCGATGGGCGCCAAGGTGACCGGGCCGGACGGCAAGGATCATTTCGTCTCTGGCGGTTCCTACGGCATCGGCCCGTCCCGACTGGTCGCGGCGATCATCGAGGCCAGCCACGACGATAACGGCATCGTCTGGCCGGAAGCGGTGGCACCGTTCGATGTCGGCCTGATCAACATGAAGGCTGGCGATGCCGAATGCGACCGCGTCTGCGACGAGCTGAATGCCGCCTTTGCCGCCGCCGGCAAGGAGGTGCTCTACGACGACACCGACCAGCGGCCGGGCGGCAAGTTCGCCACCGCCGACCTGATCGGGCTCCCGTGGCAAGTAATCGTCGGTCCGCGCGGCGTCACCGCCGGCGAAGTCGAGATCAAGAACCGCAAGACCGGCGAGCGCGAGACGCTGCCGATCGGCGACGTGAAAAAGCGTTTCGGTGCCGCCGCATGAACAAAGCGGCAGCAGCCAAGCCTTCGGGGGCAGGACCCTTTTCCGGCTTCGAGCGCATGGTGGCGTGGCGCTATCTGCGCTCGCGCCGCAAGGAGACGGTGATCTCGGTGATCGCCTCGATCTCCTTCCTCGGCATCATGCTGGGCGTTGCCACGCTGATCGTTGTGATGGCGGTGATGAACGGCTTTCGCGCCGAACTGCTGACGCGCATCCTTGGCGTCAACGGGCACCTGATCGTGCAGCCGCTCGACATGCCGCTGGAGGACTATGCCCAGCTCGCCGGCCGCATCAACGGCGTGCCCGGCGTCAAATACGCCATTCCGCTGATCGACGGGCAGGTGCTGGCGCAAGGCAATGTCGGCGGCGGCACCGGCGCGCTGGTGCGCGGCATACGCGGCGAGGATCTCGGCAAGATCACCATCGTCGCCAACAACATCAAAGAGGGCTCGATCGTCGGCTTCGACACCGGCGAGGGCGTCGCCATCGGCAGCCGCATGGCCGAAAATCTCGGCCTTGTGCTCGGCGATACCATCACGCTGATCTCGCCCGAGGGCGACATCACGCCGCTCGGCACGACGCCGCGCATGAAGGGCTATCCGGTCACCGCGATCTTCGAGGTCGGCATGTCGGAATATGACAGCTCCATCGTCTACATGCCGTTTTCGGAAGCGCAGCTTTATTTCAACATGGACGGCAGGGCGCAGACGATCGAGATCTACGCCGACAATCCCGACAATATCGACGCACTGAAGCCGAAGGTCGAAGTGGCGGCGCAGCGGCCGATCAGCCTTGTCGATTGGCGGCAACGCAACAAGACGTTCTTCGACGCGCTGCAGGTCGAGCGCAACGTCATGTTCATGATCCTGACGCTGATCGTGCTGGTGGCGGCCCTCAACATCATTTCGGGGCTGATCATGCTGGTGAAGGACAAGGGCCACGACATCGCCATCCTGCGCACCATGGGCGCGACGCGCGGCGCGATCCTGCGCATCTTCCTGATGACAGGGGCTGCGATCGGCGTTGTCGGCACCATCGCCGGCGTGCTGCTCGGCATCGTGATCTGCCTCAACGTCGAGCGCATCCGCCAGTTCTTCTCCTGGCTGGCCAACGAGCGGCTGTTCAATCCCGAGCTCTATTTCCTAAGCCAGCTGCCGGCCCGGATGGATGCCAGCGAGACGATCTCGGTCGTTCTCATGGCGCTGGCGCTGTCGTTCCTGGCGACCCTGTTTCCGGCCTGGCGCGCGGCCAGGCTCGATCCGGTCGAAGCGCTGAGGTACGAATGATGGCCGAGGCCATTATCGAGTTGAAGAGCGTCGAGCGGCACTATGTGCAGGGGCCGCGCAAGCTGACCATCCTGAACGGCGCCGATTTTTCGCTGAAGCGTGGCGAGATGGTGGCGCTGGTGGCGCCGTCGGGCACCGGCAAGTCGACGTTGCTCCATACGGCCGGGCTGCTGGAGCGTCCGGACGCCGGCGACGTGATCCTGGCGGGGCGCGCCTGCGGCCGGCTTTCCGACGACGAGCGCACGGCGATCCGCCGCAACGATATCGGCTTCGTCTACCAGTTCCATCATTTGTTGCCTGAATTCTCGGCGTTGGAAAACATCATGATGCCGCAGCTGATAAAAGGGCTGCCGCGCAAGGAGGCGGCCGAGCGGGCGGCGCAATTGCTCGACTATATGCAGATCGGCAAGCGGGCGCAGCATCGCCCTTCCGAGCTCTCTGGCGGCGAGCAGCAGCGGGTCGCCATTGCGCGTGCCGTCGCCAATGCGCCGCTGGTGCTTTTGGCCGACGAGCCGACCGGCAATCTCGACCCGGTGACCGCTTCCTATGTGTTCGAGGCGCTGGCAGCGCTGGTCCGGCAATCGGGCCTGGCGGCGCTGATCGCCACCCACAATCACGAGCTTGCCTCGCGCATGGACCGCCGCGTGACGCTGGCCGACGGCAAGGTCGTGCCGCTTTAGGGTACGCCGCAATTGAGGCGATGACGGCCTGCGAGCTGGCGTGCGCCGTCCCGCCGCTTTCTGCGGGCGCTGTCGACCCGAAACGTCGGCAATCTCCCTCTCAACCCTTTCTTAACCCTGCCGAAAATGACCAATCCCAATTCCGGACATGCCGGGATTGGGATCGTTGACATTCGAACAAAATTAGAACAAAATACGAACATACTAACAACAGGAGAGAGTTATGACCGATCTTGTTCAGGATGTCGTCTCGCTGGTGTGCATGAGCACGTTCCTCATTTCTATGGCAATCTGGATCGGCGCGATGTGAGGAATGGCTGAGGATGTAGCTCGACGCTGATGAGCGAGGGCCGCCTTCGCACCTCGGCGCAGGCGTTCGACGAGTGTTTCAGCCGGCCTTGCGGGACACTTCGACAGGCGACACCGCGGCGGGCCCGAACACGTCCTCGAAAGCGGATTTCAGCGCCAGGTCGAGGTCGGCCATGGTCACGGGAAGGCCGAGGTCGACAAGGCTGGTGACGCCGTGATCCTGGACGCCGCACGGCACGATGCCGCTGAAATGGCTGAGGTCCGGCTCGACATTGATGGCGATGCCGTGAAAGCTCACCCAGCGCCTCAGCCTGATGCCGATGGCGGCGATCTTGTCCTCGGCCGCCGAGCCGTCGGGCAAAGCGGGGCGGTCCGGCCGAACCACCCAGACGCCGACGCGGTCCTCGCGGCGTTCGCCGCGTACGTTGAAGGCGGCGAGCGTGCCGATGATCCATTGTTCGAGTGCGGCGACGAAGGCGCGGACATCCTCGCGCCGCCGCTTCAGGTCGAGCATCACATAGGCGACGCGCTGGCCCGGCCCATGATAGGTGTATTCGCCGCCGCGCCCGGCGGCAAAGACCGGGAAACGCTCCGGCTCGATCAGGTCCTCGCTGCGAGCGCTGGTGCCGGCCGTGTAGAGCGGCGGGTGCTCGACCAGCCAGACCATCTCGACGGCGGTGCCGCTGCGGATGGCCTCGGCGCGCGCCTCCATCACGGCGAGCGCATCGGGGTAGGCGGTGAGGCCTGGTTCGATGCGCCATTCGACCGGTGCCGAGCCGGGGGAGGGCAGGAACGACGTGGCGATCTGGCTGCGTTCTGTCATGATATCTCGTCTCGCCACTCATATGGCGGCAATCGGTATAAACGTCCAGTTCCGGGCACGCTCGGCCCTTGAAGAGTTATGCCGATGTTCGGCCGATTATTGCTGGCCGCGCACTTGTTTCACCGGAAACGATTTGCTACACGCCGCGGGCCGGTTGTTTCCGGCTCCTACCACGTGCGGTCGTGGCGGAATTGGTAGACGCGCAGCGTTGAGGTCGCTGTGGGGCAACCCGTGGAAGTTCGAGTCTTCTCGACCGCACCAATTACATTCGAAAGCGGAATCTCTTACCCGAGCACGGCAGGGAGCGCCCTTGTCAGGGCACGTGCTTTTTGCCTGATTGCGGTCGCGAGTTTGGTCGATGCGAAGTGGCCATCGGCGGCATGGCCATCTACCGACAAGCGCACATAATTATTCGATTATTCGCCACCAGGCGTCCGGTCGCCCACCAGATCACCGACACAACGATGATCGATGCGTAGCCGTCCACGGCATAGTGCCAGCCAGTGGACACCGATCCGTACAGGATCAGGGCTGCGTTGTAGCCTGTCTGTTCACTTTCCCGGACATCTGAGTTCACCGTTGGTGATGAACATCGCAGCGAAAGTAAGCACCTTTGCGCTTACCTTGAAGGCATCCTACTCTGGAGGATAGTAGCCGCTCGTGAGCATAGAATGTCGGTACTGCCTTTCTTAAGAATTTACGCACCGCTCAACGCGCTGCTGGCTGCGACTGGGCTCGTGGCGGTGGCTGCGCTCACGACACCGGATATGTCCGGACGAAGCAGACTGGCTCTGGCTACCGTGCTTGCGGTCATTTGGGGCGTCTATCTCCTGCAACTGGCTGAGACGGTCCTCAAGCGCCGGGCGGGAGACGTTCGGGTCAGGACGCCGGCAATTGCCATTGATATGCTCGCGGTTTTGGTTCCACTCGCCGCATTTCTGCTCGTCGGCACGCCTGACCGGAGCCTCTACTGTGCTGTCTGGCTGCTGAAACCGCTGCGCGACTCGACTTTCTTCCCGCTGCTGGGCAGGATCCTGGCCAACGAAGCGCGTAACCTGATCGGCGTCACCACGGTCTTCAGCATCGTTCTGTTCGGTGTTTCGCTCGCGGCCTATGTCATCGAGCGCGACGTCCAACCGGAAAAGTTCGGAAGCATCCCTCAGGCAATGTGGTGGGCGGTGGTCACGCTGTCTACTACCGGCTATGGCGACGCTATTCCGCAAAGCTTCGCCGGCCGCGTCCTTGCCGGGGCGGTCATGATGAGTGGCATCGGCATCTTCGCGCTCTGGGCTGGCATTCTTGCCACAGGCTTTTATCAAGAAGTCCGTCGCGAGGATTTCGTCCGCAATTGGCAATTGATCGCCGCCGTGCCGTTGTTTCAGAAGCTCGGCCCGGCCACACTAGTCGAGATCGTGCGCGCATTACGACCCCGCATCGTGCCGGCGGGCGCTGTGATCTGCCGCAATGGCGAGACCGGTGATCAGATGTTCTTCGTCGTGGAGGGGCGCGTCAGCGTCGCGACGCCGAACCCGGTGGAGCTGGGCCCTGGCGCCTTCTTCGGCGAGATGGCGCTGATCACCGGCGAACCGCGCTCGGCGACCGTCAGCGCCACAACGGTGGTCTCACTCCTGTCGCTGCACGCGGCGGATTTCCAGATGCTGTGCAGCAGCAGCCCGGAGATCGCAGAAATCATCCGCAAGACCGCACTCGAGCGGCGCGGTGCGGCGCCTAAGGGTTGACCGTACTAGGTGTTCGGCGTGGCCATCTATCCACAAGCGCACATAATTATTCGCGCACCAGGCGTCCAGTCGCCCACCAGATCACCGACACAACAACGATCGATGCGTAGCCGTCCACGGCATAGTGCCAGCCAGTGAACACCGATCCGTACAGGATCAGGGCTGCAAAGGTCCAACCCAGAACGCCAAGCCAGCGATTGATCGATGACAGCAAATAGGCGTTCAATGCGGTAAAGGCGACATGCATGCTTGGCATGGCCGAGATGCCGCCGCCGAGACTTGGCCGGCCGCTCTGGTAAGCCATCAGGAGATATGCCGCGGGTTCCCGCACCATGTAACTATGGTCCAGTCTGTCCAAGGCTGCATTCAATCCGTGGAAGCGATCCACGCCAACAAAGTGGTGGTAGTAAACCGGTCCGACCGATGCCAGCGCCAGGGCCAAGACCGTTCCGAGAACGCACAACGTCAGCGCTGCTGCGCAGAGATAGCGGATGCGGGCAATCTCGTCCGACCAGAGCGACACGAAAAGGATGGTGCCGAACCACTGGTAAAACCAAATGACTTCATAGCTGTTGAAGACGACGAACGACCAATTGTTGCTGTCGAGCTTATGGACGATCTCCCATGGCGGCATCCCGTGCAGCCATTCATCAGCGTCGGCCAACCAGTTGTCGGCAAAGTATGGGACGACGGACGGGATGGCGATCTTGTAGGTAGAGAACGCGGTCAAGCTGGCAAAGAAGAACAGCAGCACCAGCAGACAGCCGCGCCAGCGCCCTTGAACCAAATCCAGTGCGTAGCGAACCGGTTGCCGCCGGCCATGGATTAGCGCGGCACAACAGACGCCACCGATAAACAACACCGGAATGCCAACAAGAAACTTGTGAGAATAGATTGAGGCTGACGTATAGAATACTTCTGGATATAGTGCAGATGCGCCTAAAACGTATGTCGCCATGAACAGGGAGAGGCGCAATTGCCATATGGCGGAGGGCCTGTAGCGAGAGGCTTCCGTGGTGAGGGCCAAACCAATTTACCCGTTCTTAACGTTTCGCCGGAGAGACACATACCCGATAAGGTAAAAACCTTGCCGCCGGGTTTACTTTTTCCCCGGTGATCGACATTTGCCGTCCGGCCCGCACGCGGGTGGATTGTTTCCCTGAGCAATCTTGCATCCGCGTTGCTGTCCATGCCCCCTTGTGAAGGAACGCCCCCGAGCCTCGGGGGCCGAACCGGCCGGGTGTTTAAACACCGGTCCACCGCTCCCTCAGTTGACGTATCATAAGTTTTAGCTTATCATAAGTCATGGTTTATGATTATGCAGGAATGGTGGCGTTGGCCGATCCGACGCGCCGCAAGGTGTTCGAGCTCATTGCCGATCGGCCACGCTCGGTCATCGATCTGACGCGAGTGCTTCCGGTCTCGCAGCCGGCCGTATCGCAGCACCTCAAGGTCTTGAAGGAGGCCCGGCTGGTCCGCGCAGAGCCCAAGGGTGCCAGCAACATCTATCATCTCGACCCGCATGGGCTCGGCGAGATGCGCGCCTGGCTCGACCGCATGTGGGGCGATGCGCTCGACGCCTTCAAGCGGGAAGTCGACAACAGCAAGGAGAAGAGGAAATGACGACCATGATCAAGCCCGCGCCGGTCAGGAAGTCGGTTACGGTGGAGGTGCCGCTCGACAAGGCATTCGATGTGTTCACCACAGGATTCGGGCGCTGGTGGCCGGCTTCGCACTCGATCGGCAAATCCGCCCTGACGACCGCGGTGATCGAACCGAAAGCCGGCGGCCGCTGGTACGAGATCGGCGAGGATGGGTCACAATGCGATTGGGGCGAGGTTCTCGCCTGGGATCCGCCGTCCAGGCTGACGCTCGCCTGGCGCATTGGAGCCGGCTGGCGCTACGATCCGGCATTGCTGACCGAAGTCGAGATTCGCTTTGTCGCGCTCGGCGAGAACGCGACGCGTGTGGAACTCGAGCACAGGCTTCTGGAGAACATGGGCGAAACCGCAGAGGCAATGCGCCAGGCTTTCGAATCCGAGGGTGGCTGGAGCGGTCTCCTGGACCGCTATGCGGCTGAGGCCAAGCGCCACGCCGCCTGATCGGGAATACCAGCGAGGCCGTCGCACCGTCGGCCTCGCCTCATTCCCGGTGCAGCATGTGCCGCTCTGCCCGGCCACTGGGACCAATATTGTTGGGTGAACGATGCCCCCAACCGGAACGGCGGGCACACCCACACCTAGCGTTGTCGCAGGCCACCCGGCGGTTGGTCCGCGGCGGTACCAGAGCTGGATTACCGGTGCTTCTCGACGAAGGCCTTGCAGGCGGGTGACAACTGCTCGATCATGCTCTGAAGGTCGCATTTGCCGATCGGTGTCATTGGGCAAAGCCGTTTGTAGTCAGGCTTGCATTCCTTGCCCTGAAAAGATTTGAAGGCCTTTGCCTCGGCGGTAATCGGGCTCAAAACTATTCCCGAACAAACCAACGCAAGGCTGGTAAACAGATACTTCCCCATAAACACCCTCCATTTATTAGTGATAATTATAGAGATACTAAATTAGAATTATCTAATTTTCAATCTTGAATTATCAACCTTGGGCAACCGGCAGCTCGCAAGGTGGTCTGATATCCGTCCGTTGCGCACAGAGAGGCCGATTCTCAAGCGAATCATGCCGCCGCTCCATCTTTGTGTTCGACCAAGATCTTTTCGGAAAACCGGTTTCCACTTTTCAGGATCATGGTCTAGACCTGACAGGCACCTTATCCGGAAATCCGATGGCTGGAGGCGCTGGTGGAAGGCCAGGACGAACATATGACCGGCGCCAGGGCGGCCGAGGAGCGCCGCGCCGACATCTATGACGAGGACGGCGTCATCCTCTCGTCGTTCCTCGCCCAGATCGGTGCCGCGATCGCCGATCGCGATACACTGACGCTGAAGCGTGAAGTCGACGATCTGCACCAGTCGGAACTCGGTCACCTGCTCGAGGCCCTGCACCCGGAACAGCGGCGCGCGCTGGTCGAATTGCTGGGCAAGGATTTCGACTTTTCCGCGCTGACCGAGGTCGACGAGGCGATCCGCCGCGACATCGTCGACAGTCTGCCCAATGCGCAGATCGCTCAAGGTGTGCAGGATCTCGATTCCGACGATGCCGTCTACATTCTCGAAGACCTCGACCAGGAGGACCAGGACGAGATCCTGTCGCAGCTGCCGTTCACCGAGCGGATCAGGCTGCGGCGCTCGCTCGATTATCCCGAAGAGACCGCCGGCCGCCGCATGCAGACGGAGTTCGTCGCGGTGCCGCCCTTCTGGACGATCGGCCAGACCATTGACTACATGCGCGAGGACAACAATCTTCCTGACCGTTTCAGCCAGATCTTCGTCATCGATCCGAGCTTCAAGCTGCTCGGCGCCATCGACCTCGACCAGATCCTGCGCACCAAGCGCTCGGTCAAGGTCGAGGAAGTCATGCATGAGACCAGGCATGCCATCCCGGCCACCATGGACCAGGAGGAGGCGGCGCGCGAATTCGAACAATACGATCTTCTGTCCGCTGCCGTCGTCGACGAGAACGAGCGGCTGGTCGGCGTGCTGACCATCGACGACGTCGTCGACGTCATCCAGCAGGAGGCCGAGGAAGATCTGCTGCGCATGGGCGGCGTCGGCGACGAAGAACTCTCGGACAGCATCTTTTCGACCTCGCGCTCGCGCGTACCCTGGCTGCTGGTCAATCTTCTGACGGCTTTCCTGGCTGCCTCGGTGATCGGCCTGTTCGACCGCACTATCGAGCATATCGTGGCGCTGGCGGTGCTGATGCCGATTGTCGCCGGCATGGGCGGCAATGCCGGCTCGCAGACCATGACGGTCACGGTGCGGGCGCTGGCGACCAGGGACCTCGACATCTACAATGCCGGCCGCATCATCCGCCGCGAAATCGGGGTGGGCTTCATCAACGGCATCATCTTCGCCATCCTGATCGGCCTCGTCGCTGCTGCCTGGTTCCACGATCGCAATCTCGGCGGCATCATCGCGGCTGCGATGATCATCAACATGTTCGTGGCGGCTCTGGCGGGCATCCTGATCCCGCTGCTGCTCGACCGCTTCAAGATCGACCCGGCTGTGGCTTCGGCGGTTTTCGTCACCACGGTCACCGATGTCGTCGGCTTCTTTGCCTTTCTCGGGCTTGCCACATGGTGGTTCGGCGTAAGCTGAACGGCACCTCAATTGACTTTTACGTAAATGTCGTGCGAGGCTTTGGAAGGTGCCTTGTACGCCGATTCTGGTGCGCGCCCGGGCGCCGGCGGCGCCGGCCAGTTGGAACTCGCGGCGTGGCCGGGGCATTGGAGTGACGATGCGGGAATATTATTCGATCACGGAGCTGACCCGCGAATTCGACGTGTCGACGCGGACGTTGCGCTTCTACGAGGACGAAGGGCTGGTGCAGCCGGTAAGGCGCGGCCGCACCCGGCTGTTCCGTCCGTCGGACCGGCATCTCATCCGCCAGATCATGCGCGGCAAGAGGCTCGGCTTCTCGATCAACGAGATCCGCGAAATCATCCAGATGTACAGGGAGCCGCCCGGCGAGGTCGGCCAGCTCAAATTGATGATCAAGCGCATCGAGGAAAAGCGCGAGGATTTGCGCCAAAAACGCCGCGACCTCGAAGAGACCCTGGCCGAGCTCGACCAGGCCGAGGAGTCCTGCGTCGAGCGGCTGGTGGAACTCGGCGTCACCACCTAAGCCGGCGTCAGCCTCGGCTCAAATCCAGCGCCGCACCCTTTTGGCGTAGTCCCGGTATTTCTTGCCGAATTTGGCCGTCAGCACCTTCTCCTCGCTCTCGATCGTCAGCTTCTGCGTCAGGAACGCCGCGATGACCGCCAGCGGCAGGAACCAGGCGATCCCAGTGACAAAGGCGAGGCTGACCAGCAGCAGCGTGTTGGCGAGGTAGATCGGGTTGCGGCTGACGGCGAAGGGTCCGGCGGTCACCAGATGGTCCGGCACGCCGTTCGGGTTGAGCGTCGTCTTGGCGCGGATCATGGTGCGAATTGCCGTGAACCAGAGCGCGGCGACCGCCACCAACCCTACAAGGCCGGCGGCGAACAGGATGTCGCCGAGAAGATCGCCGATCCACGGCAGCGGATAGAACAGCCCTAGCGCGACGCTGATGATGATGGCGGCGATATAGATCAGCGGCGGCCATGGGATGTGCCCCAGCTTCGGCTGCCCAGGATTTTGCTGCACGGGTTTCGGGTGACTGTCGCTCATTATTGTCCTCCCTCGATTAGCGCGTTCCCGGTTCCGCCGCCTCGGTTTGGGCGGTGCAGGTGCCGGCGAGCTCGCCAATATGCGCCTTCCACTCCGGGGACTGGTCGTTGCTGTAGAGCCGGCCAAGCGAGGCTTCGCCCTGGAGAGTGTCCAGCATGCAGGCACAATAGCTGGAGCAGAACTCGGTGTCGCGTGCCTGCTCGCAGGATACCTGGCAGGATTTCAGAAAACTCACCTCCCTGGTTTCGGCCTGCGCCGGCATGAATTGCGAAAACAGCCAGACCGAGCCGATCAGCACCGGCTGATGGATCAGATAGAAGGCAAGGCTGTGCCGGCCGATGAAGACCAGCGGGTTTGCCCAGCGGCCCGGCGTCAAGGCCGACAGCCGCGTCAGCGCGCCGGAGGTGGCGGCGAGCTTGGTAACCGCGATGCCGGCAAGTACGGCGCCGAACCAGGGCAGCAGCGGAACGTAGTCGTTGGAGCGCGGGTTGGTCGCCGACAGGCCGACCCACCACAAAGCCGGATGATCGAAAAGCTCGGATCGCAGGTAGAAAGGCGCGGCGATAACGAGGGCCGCCCCGGCAAGCGTCAGCAGCGCCGGGAGCCGCAGGAACGCCAGGCCGAGCAGGCTGGCGAGCGCGATCTCGTGCAATATGCCGAAGAAGATGAAGCCGTCGGGCATGCCGATGCGGGTGACCAGCGATATTGCGAGCGCTGCCCCGGCAACCATGGCGAAGCGCTTCCAGAAGCCGGTCCAGCGGATTTTTTTGCCATGGGCGAGATAGAGGCTGATGCCGACCAGGAACAGGAAGCTCGAGGCGATGCAGCGCGCGTAGATTTTCCACCAGCCGAAGGCGGTGAGGCCGGGATCGGTGTAGCCGAAGAATTCGAGGTCCCAGGTGAAATGATAGCTCGCCATGGCAAGCAATGCGATGCCGCGTGCTATGTCGATAGCGGCGATGCGCGTCGACTTCGGTTGATCCTGAACGGCTGCGCTCGGCGTGTCGATGCTCATGATCTCGCTGTGTTGGTTCAGCCCCGGCAAGACGACTATCACGGTTGCCACCGTCAAAAGAAGCAGGGCCTTGCGTCGCGTTGGTGCCGGTCGGCATCAGAGCTGCTTTAGGCCAGAGCCGGAAAGCCTTTGGCCGGCTTCGCTTTTTGCCGTGAAGGCGTCGGTTTCCTGTTACCCGGCAAGGAATCGCCGCGGCAGATTTGTGCTCCAAGCCCTGCTTCGGGCGATTCTGCTTCGGGGAAAGCAATGGCTACCCATGTGCGCCATCCGATCTGGCTTGCGGCCTTGCGGCCGGCGGATGCCCGCACCTTCGCCTCGCTTTATGCGGTCGAATCCTTCGCGCGCGCCACCGTATCCAGCGTCATCCCGATCCAGGCCTACGAGATCCTGCACAACGAGCAGATCGTTTCGATCCTCTACACGATCGTGGCGATGCTCGGCCTGTCGGCGACGCTGTTCATGCCGATGCTGATCGCCCGCTTTGCCCGGCGCTGGGTCTATACCGCCGGCGCCTGCCTGCTGGCCGCCGGTTCGCTGTTCTTGGTCACCCATACGCTGGCCGGCCAGGTGGTCGGCATGCTCTGCCGCGTCGTCGGCGCCGGCGCGCTGGCGATCACGCTCAACCTCTACATCATGGACCATATCCGCAAGACCGATTTCATGCAGGCCGAGTCGCTGCGCATGGCGTGGTCGATGCTTGCCTGGACCGCCGGGCCGACGCTCGGCATTTTCCTCTACACGCGTTTCGGCATCTATGCCGCGCATGGCGCGGTGGCCGTCTTCGCCATGGCGTTGCTGGCGCTGTTCTGGACTTACCGGCTTGGCGACAATCCGTCGATCCGCCCCGGCAAGACGCGGCCGGTCAATCCGCTGGCCAATATCGGCCGCTTCGTCGCGCAGCCAAGGCTGAGGCTGGCCTGGCTGATCGCCTTCGGCCGCTCCTGCTTCTGGACGACATTCTTCGTCTATGGGCCGCTGTTCATGGTGATCACCGGCGAGGGCAAGCTCGCCGGCGGCCTCTTGGTTTCGGCCGGCAATGCGCTTTTGTTCATGGCCATCTTCTGGGGCAGGGCAGGAAAGCGTTTCGGCGGCCGGCGGACTATGACGTTCGCCTATTTCGCGATGTCGGCAACGCTGCTGGCGGCCGGTGCCGTCGGCGAGGCCGCACCGCTGGTCACCGGCGCGTTGCTGCTTTGCGGTGCCTTCTTCACCATCGCGCTCGATGCGCTGGGCTCGACCGCCTTCATGCGCTCGGTGCGCTCGTATGAGCGGGCACAGATGGCGGCGGTCTACCGCACCTATCTCGACTTTTCCGAGCTGACGCCGCCGCTGGTCTATTCCGTGGTGCTGGCGTTTTTCGGACTGGGCGCGGTTTTCGCGACACTCGGCCTGCTGGCGGCGATCTGCAGCTTCGTCACGTGGCGCTATCTGCCCAAATCGCTTTGATGTTCGAGCGCCGCATGGCGCTCGCGCACCCAGTTGTGGAAGCGGTGCAAATCATATTCCTCCGGCATCAGCACGCCGGCTTTGTGGCGCATCGAGCGCAATTCTCCCCCTATCGCGACCGGGAGAAAGGGGCTGACCGCACCGTCGGCGCACCATCGACACCTTGGCGATTGGCGAAACTGCCGACAACAGCGCCCCTCTCCCCGTCACTATACAGGGAGAGGATGCTGGCAGGCAGGTGAGGGCAGCGCAATGCTTCGAAGTGAGGGCCGAAGTTGAACCAAAACCGATTACCTGGGCGGCGCATTCGCCACACGATCCGGCGGAATTTGGTTTGCCGGGCGCGGCGATTCTGCCTATAGTCGCTGATGTCGTCGGTTCCGTTTGGAACCAAGAGGGAATGCGGTGAGGGCAAGTTGTTTGCCCAATGCCGTGGCTGCCCCCGCAACTGTGTGCGGTAGTCCTCTCCATATGCCACTGAAGGTTCGCCTTCGGGAAGGTGGGGAAGGGCGCTGATCCGCGAGCCAGGAGACCTGCCGGCGACAGGAAACTGACTTCTATGCCCTCGGGTGGAGGGCGAAAGGACAAGACATGAATACCGCTTCCGTTTCGCTCGGCGCTTCCGCCTCCTCGCAGTCGCGTTTCATGCAGCTGGCGCTTGCTGCATTCCTCGGCATTTTCGTCATGGGCTTTGTCGGCTTCTCGCATATCGATGCGGTCCACAATGCCGCGCACGACTATCGCCATTCGATGGGCTTTCCCTGCCACTAACAAGGGGCTGACATCATGACACTGTTTCGCAACGTCGTGTTCATCGCGGCGATCGCAGGGCTTGTGGCCGGCGTCGTTCTCGCCTGCATGCAGGCCTATGCCACGGTGCCGCTCATCCTCAAAGCGGAAGTCTACGAACAGGCCGGCGGCGGCCATGACCATGCCGCGGCACCTGCGGCACCGGCTGCCACGGGCACGACGGCTATGAGCAGCGCCGCGCCGGCTGAAGCAATGGCTCCGGCGGAAGAGGAAAGCTGGGCACCGGCCGACGGTTTCGAGCGCTTCGGCTTCAGCGTCGTTGCCAATATCGTCACCGGCATCGGCTTTGCGCTGGTCCTGGTTGCGGTTTCGGAATTCGCCGGCGGCATCGGCAATTGGCGCCAGGGCCTGTTCTGGGGGCTGGCCGGCTTTGCCGTGTTCACGCTGGCGCCGGGCCTCGGCCTGCCGCCGGAATTGCCGGCGATGCCGACGGCCGACCTTGTCCAACGCCAGATCTGGTGGTGGGCAACAGTGGTGGCGACCGCGGCCGGTCTCGGCCTTATCGCCTTCCGCAGATCGCTGCCGCTGGCGGTCCTTGCCGTGGCGTTGATCGTCGCGCCGCATATCGTCGGCGCGCCGCAGCCCGACAGTTTCGAGACGGCGATCCCGGAAGGCCTGCATCATCAGTTCGTGGTGGCGGTGACGCTGACCAATCTGGTGTTCTGGCTGGTGCTCGGCGCGGTCGTCGGCGTGGTGCGCGGACGCTTCACCGGCACGGCGACCAGCCTGCGCGACAGCTTTGCCTGACCGCGCTGCCGGGGCACTGACCCTGGTCATCGGCGGTGCGCGCCCCGGCAAGAGCGCGCATGCCGAGAGGCTGGTAACGGCCCGTCCGCCGCCTTGGAGCTATATCGCCACGGCGCAAGCCTATGACGAAGAGATGCGCCAGCGCATCGCGTTGCACCGCTCGCGCCGCGGTGCCGGCTGGACGACCATCGAGGCGCCGCTCGACCTTGCCGGCGCGGTCGGAGCGCTGCCTGACGGCCAGCCGGCGCTGATCGATTGCCTGACGCTGTGGCTGACCAACCATATGCTGGCCGAACATGATGTCGAGGCCGAATGCCGGAGGCTGGCGGATGTGCTGTCGCGGCCGCGTGGGCCCTGGTTCGTGGTGTCCAACGAGGTCGGCCAGGGCATCGTGCCGGACAATGCGCTGGCAAGACGGTTTCGCGACGCCGCCGGCCGGCTGAACCAGGAGGTCGCGGCCGTCGCGGGCACAGTGCTTTTGATGGTGGCGGGGCTGCCGCTCAAGGTGAAATGACATGGCTGATGCTATCGATCCCAAGGACGAGGAACGCCACCGCGCCAAGATGGCCAAGCGCAAGGCGGTGCAGGACGCCGAGGTCGCGGCCAAGACGGTCGAGAAGGGGCTGCTGATCGTCAACACCGGACCGGGCAAGGGCAAGACCACGGCCGCCTTCGGTCTGGCGCTCAGAATGCTCGGCTATGGCAAGCGCGTCGGCGTCGTCCAGTTCATCAAGGGCAAATGGCACACCGGCGAGAAAGACGCGTTTGCTAGTTTTGGCGATCGTGTCGTCTGGCACGCGATGGGCGAGGGCTTTACCTGGGAGACGCAGGACCTGAAGCGCGACATCGCGGCGGCCGAGGCCGCCTGGGCGAAAGCGCTGGAGCTGATGGCCGAGCCGTCGATCAGCCTCGTGGTGCTCGACGAGCTGAACATCGCGCTGCGTTACGACTATCTCGACCTCGAAAAGGTGGTCGCGGCACTGAAGGCGCGTCGCGAAGGCCTGCATGTCGTCGTCACCGGCCGCAATGCCAAGCCGGCATTGGTCGAGGCGGCCGATCTGGTCACCGAGATGGGCGTGACCAAGCACCACTTTTCCGCCGGCGTGAAGGCGCAGCAGGGGATCGAGTTCTGAGGAGTGTTGGCGATCGGTAGGCGCCCTCCAGAATGCCGATGCGGTGCCGTCGACGAAGCTGCCAATCTCCCCCCTTGCGGGGGAGATGCCCGGCAGGGCAGAGGGGGTGCTGTCCCGCCGACTTGCCAGGCAATCAAGCTATTCGGAATAGGGCTAAATCGAAAAATTGGCGATCCGGCCCACCCCCCTCTGTCCTGCCGGACATCTCCCCCGCAAGGGGGGAGATCGGATGTCGCTTCGTCTTTCGCCAACTTCGAACGTTAAGCGTCTGCAATGGGGCAGCGCCGACCTGAAGCGATTATTTTGCGGCGTAGCCCTATTTTGTTCTTGCTTTGTGCCGGCAGCTATGCTACTAATTGCGGTATAGTGCCAATTGGCTCCAACGACCCGCCGCATGGCGGGTTTTCTGTTTGCGCTCGATCTCGAGCGCAGGTCACGCCAGTATGACAACCACTGCGACCACCCCGAACAGCCCGATCAGCAGTAAGTCGGCGACGCGGTAGAGTTTCAACGCCCGTCGGATGTCGGTGCTCTCGACGTCGTCGCGCCGGCCGCCTTCGCCCATCAATGCGTCTTCGACCATGACTCCGTCATAGGAACGGGGGCCGGCGAGCGCCAGGCCGAGCGCGCCGGCCATCGCTGCTTCCGGCCAGCCGGCATTGGGCGAGCGGTGCTTTTTCGCATCGCGCCGCACGGCGTGCCAGGCGGCTTTGGCGTCGGCGCCCTTGACCAGGAAAGCCGCTAGCACGATCAGCAGCGCCGTCAGCCGCGACGCCGGCAGGTTGATCCAGTCGTCGAAGCGCGCCGCCGCCCAGCCGAAGGCCTCGTGGCGCGGGGTGCGATGACCGATCATCGAATCGGCGGTGTTGGCGGCCTTGTAGGCGACGCCGCCGGCGAGCCCGCCGACACCGAGCCAGAAGGCCGGCGCGACGATGCCGTCGGAGAAATTCTCGGCCAGGCTTTCGATCGCGGCGCGGCAGACAGCGGCCCTGTCGAGCTTTTCCGGGTCGCGGCCGACGATCCGCGAGACGGCGATGCGGCCCATGTCCAGTCCGCCGCTGTCGAGTGCGTCGGCGACCGCTTCGACATGCTCGGCCAAGCTCTTCTGCGACAGTAGCGACGTCGCCAGGATTGCGGTGACCAACAAGCCGAGGGGAATGCTCCAAAGCACGATCTCGAGCCAGAGGGCGACGGCGGCCGGCACCAGCACGATCACCAGCAACGCGACGACGCCCCAGCGGCGACGGTCGGCGTCGGAATCAGTGGCGCGGTTGAGCCTGCGGTCGAGAAAGGATATCAGCCTGCCGAACCAGGTGACGGGATGGCCAATGGCATCGAAGAGCCGGGCCGGGTAGCCGAGTACAAGTTCGATGGCCAGCGACAGGAAAGCGATCAGGATCGACATGAAGTCTCTTGATGGAGTGACGGCAGTAGTGGACCACGGCGGAAGCCTTGGCCGGGCGAGGGCGCTTTTCCCTCACGCGCCGCTGCCTTTCGTCGACCTCTCGACCGGGATCAATCCGCACTCCTACCCGCTTTTCGATTTGCCCGCCACCGCCCTGTCGCGATTGCCGGAAGCCGCGCGTACCCGTGAATTGGCTGCGGTCGCGGCAAGCGCCTATGGCGCGCCGTCGGCAGTGAATGTCGCAGCTGCGCCCGGCACGCAGGTCCTGTTGCCGCGCGTCGCTTCGCTGGTCAGCCCGGGCAAGGCGCTGGTGCTCGGGCCGACTTATGCCGAGCATCGGCGGGCAGCGGCCATCGCCGGCCATGCGGCGGCTGAAGTCGATGATTTCGAAGCCTTGGCGGCGGCCGACCTTGCCGTCGTCGTCAATCCCAACAACCCGGACGGGCGCGTCGTCGAGCGCGAAAGATTGCTTCGACTTGCCGGGACATTACGCGCCAGAGGCGGGCTGCTGGTCGTCGACGAGGCATTCATGGATGTCGGCCCGCGCAGCGAAAGCCTGGCCGGCGAGGTCGACCGGGGCGGCATCGTCGTGCTGCGCTCGTTCGGCAAGTTCTTCGGCCTGGCCGGCCTGCGGCTTGGCTTTGCACTGGCCGACGCGCTGACGGTCGAGCGGCTGGAGGCGCAATTCGGGCCATGGGCGGTTGCCGGGCCGGCGCTCGAATATGGCATAAGGGCGCTTGCCGACAACGGCTGGCAGGCCGGGATGCGGCTCCGTCTGGTCGAGGACGCCGCACGGCTCGATACGTTGTTCGGCCGCTTCGGCGTGCCTGTCGCCGGTGGCACCACGCTGTTCCGCTATCTCAGGCTGGCGAACGCCGCCGGCCTGTTTTCGGCGCTTGGCCAGCGCGGCATCCTGCTTCGGCATTTCGCCGGCCGGCCGGATGTGCTGCGCGCCGGCCTGCCGGGAGCCGACGAAGAATGGCGGCGGCTCGAATCAGCGCTTGCCGGCTGGGCCTCGCGGCGCGACGATGATGCCAAGGGAGAAACGACCCAATGATCCACGTCTGTTCGCTGTCCAAAGTCGAGGAAACGGTAACGAAGACCGGGGCCGAGCGGCTGCTTTCGCTGCTCGCTGCCGGCACCGAGGTGGTGCGCCCGGCCTCGATCACCAGGGAAAACCATCTGCATCTGGTCATGCACGACATTGCGGTGGCGCAGGAGGGCATGACGATGCCGGGCGAGGAGCATGTCTTGAACCTGCTCGATTTCGCGCGCCAATGGGATCGCTCGCGGCCGCTGGTCGTGCATTGTTACGCCGGCATCAGCCGCTCGACCGCTTCGGCCTATATCATCGCGGCAGCGCTGGCGCCGAAGCGCGACGAAGCCGAATTGGCTGAGACTCTGCGCGCGCTGTCGCCCACCGCGACGCCCAATCCGCGGCTGATCGCAATTGCCGACGCACTGCTCGAGCGCAACGGCCGCATGAGCCGCGCCATTGAGGCGATCGGGCGCGGCACTGAGGCGTTTGAGGGCACGCCGTTTGCGTTGAAGATCGAGGGGTAACTACGCCAGCCAGTCCGCCAGCTTTGCCTTGCGCACGTCCCTCAGCAGGCTGATGAAACCGTCGGCCTGATGTTCGGCGGTGAGTCGGCCTTTTTCGGCGGTGGCAATGCTGGCGTCGCCGACCACACCATTCGGGTTGAGGTCGCTGGCGATCCAGGCGAAGGCGTGCGTTCCGGTGTGGCGCAGCAGCGAAAATTCCTTTTCGGCGCGGGCGACCTTGGACACGAAATTGTCGGCCTTCCCCATATCGACGAGGTCGGGCCGGAAGTGCCGCATCAGCGAGGTCTCGACGTCGCCGCCATGGATGCCGTGGCGGTCTTCGAGGTCGGTGTACATGCCGGCCGGCCGGCCAAAACGCTGCCAGCTGGTCTTTACCGCCAGCATCTTTGCCCGCACGCGCAATTCGCGGGTGACGATGCCCATGATCTCTTCATTGCCGCCATGGGAGTTGACGACAATCAGTTTTCGGACGCCGGCGCGCGCGACCGACAGGCCGAGTTCGGTCCACGCCTCGACCAGGGTCGTCGCCGGCAAAGTGAGGGTGCCGGGCGCATGCAGGTGCTCGTTCGACTTGCCCACCGCCTGGACCGGCAGGATGCGGATGTCGAGATCGCCGGGCAGGCGGGCGATCACCGTGTCGAGCATGCCGTTCATGATCGAAGTGTCGGTCGAGACCGGCAGATGCGGGCCGTGTTGCTCAATCGCCGCCACCGGGAGGATGGCGATCGTCGCCTCCGGATCGACGGTCGCGTATTCGGTTGTCCGGTAGTCGCCCCACCATACGCGTTTTTTTGTTCCGGCCATTTTGAACCTCGAGGAGACTGAATGCGCGCTTGATGAGGGGCAGCGCCAACCTTGTCGTGTAACTGGAGATCATCTGCCTGTCGATTCCGACCCTGTCGATCATCCCGCCGCGATGACCTCGATCTCGACCTTGAATTCCGGCCGCGCAAAACCGGACACGATCATCAGCGTCGAGGCGGGCGCAGGGCTGGCGAACAGCCGGTCGCGAACCTCCATATAGGGACGCAGGAAGGCGCGGTCGGTGACGTAGGCGTTGATGCGGACAATGTCGGACAGGCCGAGCCCGGCCTCGCCGAGGATCGCCGCTATGTTCTGGAAGCAGAGCTCGGCCTGGGCGCCGGCCTCGTCCGGGATCTGGTCGTCCGCTGTGATCGCGACCTGGCCCGAACACAGCACCAGTCGCTTGCCTGGCGGCAATTCGACGCCATGGCTGTAGCGGGCGAAGGGCGGCTTGATCGACTTCGGCGTGAGAAATTTGAACATGGCAATCTCCGTTCACAGCAGCGTAAAGCGGGATCGATGCGGGCATCAAGATGGCGGTGCATGTCACGAGGGCGATTATGGACAGGCGATCAAAAAATAGGCACGATGCCTTTCGTACAGCATGACCCGTCCGGCCTTCGCGCCGCCATTGCACAGGCGGGCATTGCACAAGCGGGCGGTCCCGGCGCAACGCGCCGGTGGCATGTGTCTTGCTTCTTGAAACAATGGTGTCGAGCCCGGCGCGTGACGCGGCGGAGCGAACAAAGGGTGGTGTGGATGTACGGAAAACTCAAGATTTCAGCCAGCGCGATCGTGCTGCTTGGCGCAGGCACGCTTGCCGCGGCAGCGAACGAAAAAGTCACCTTCGGCACCAACTGGCTGGCCGAGCCGGAACATGGCGGTTACTATCAGGCCGTGGTGGATGGTACCTATGCCGCCTGCGGCATCGACGTGACAATCATGCAGGGCGGCCCACAGGTCAGCGGCCGGCCGCTGCTGCTGGCCGGCAAGATCGATTTCTACATGGGCGGCAATCTGCTGTCGGCCTTCGATGCCGTGCAGCAAGGCATACCGATGCGCGTCGTGGCCGCCGACTTCCAGAAGGACCCGCAGGTCATCATGTCCCATCCCGGGCAGGGGCTGGACAAATGGGAAGACCTGAAGAACGCCGACCAGTACATCCTCGGCGACGAAGGTGCGCAGACCTTCTTCCAGTGGATGGTTACTGACCTCGGCTTCGATGCCGCCAAGCGCGTGCCCTACACCTTCAACCCGGCGCCGTTCATCGCCAACAAGAAGTCGATCCAGCAGGGTTACGTCACCTCGGAGCCATTCGCCGTCCAGAAGCAGGGCGGTTTCACGCCGAACCAGTTTCTGCTGGCCGACTATGGCTGGGACACATATGCGACGACGGTCGAGACCATGCAGGAGACGATCGACAAGCGTCCCGAGGTGGTCCAGTGCTTCGTCGATGGCTCGGCCAAGGGCTGGTACAATTATCTCTATGGTGACAACAAGGCCGCCAACGAGATGATCAAAAAGGAAAATCCGGACATGACGGATGAGCAGATCGCCTTCTCGATCGAGCAGCTGAAGAAGTTCGGCGTGGTCGATTCCGGCGACAGCGAAAAGCTCGGCATCGGCGCCATGAGCGACGCGCGCATCCAGAGTTTTTACGACAAGATGGTGAAGGCCAAGGTCGCGCCGGCGGGCGTCGAAATCAAGAAGGCCTACACGCTGGCCTTCGTCAACAAGAGCGTCGGGCTCGACCTGAAGAAGTAGGCCGTGAAGCTGGAGAAAGTGGCGCAACAGCCAGGAAGCGTATCGGGGCAGACGCTGTTGGCGCTGCGTGGCGTCGGCAAGGTGTTTTCCAACGGCGTCACCGCGCTCAGCAATGTCGAGCTGACGATCCGGGAAGGCGATTTCCTCAGCCTGCTCGGGCCGTCGGGCTGCGGCAAATCGACGGCGCTGCGGCTGATCGCCGGCCTGTCGACGCCGACCTCGGGTGTGCTCGACTGGCGCGGCAGCGGCGGCCTCGATCGTTCGACTATCGGCGACCGTTCGAATATCGGCTTCGTCTTCCAGGAGCCGACGCTGCTGCCCTGGGCCGATGTCTTCGACAATGTCTGGCTGCCGCTGCGGCTGAAGGGCGTGTCGCGGGCCAAGGCGACGCCGGCGGTGATGGAGATGCTGGCGCGGGTTCACCTGACCGGCTTCGAGAATGCGGTGCCGCGCGAACTGTCGGGCGGCATGAAGATGCGCGTCTCGATCGCCCGCGCCATGGTAACCAAGCCGCGCATTCTGTTGATGGACGAGCCGTTCGCGGCACTCGACGAGATCACCCGCTTCAAGCTCAACAACGACCTGCTGGAGCTATGGCAGGATGAGCGCTTTACCGTCGTTTTCGTCACCCACAGCGTCTTCGAAAGCGTATTCCTCTCCAACCGCGTCGTCGTCATGGCGGCGCGGCCGGGCCGGGTGTTTGCCGAGCTTGCCGTCGATGCGCCCTATCCGCGCGACGAGGCGTTTCGCACCTCGCCCGACTATGCCGCGCTCTGCCGCCAGGCGTCCGACGTGCTGATCGGCGCCATCAACTCAACTGCCGGACCGCATCATGACGGCCATTGAAGAACCAGTCTTGGCACTCGACCCGGAGGAGGCGCGCCGCGTCCGCCAGGAGCGCTTCGAGCGCATCGGCAGATGGCTGCTGCCGCTGGCGATCATGGTCCTGGCGATCTGGCTGTGGGACCGCATCTGTGTCTGGAACGACATCCCGAAATACATCCTGCCGCGTCCCGGCGTGGTGCTGCAGACGCTGCATGACGATGCCGGGCTGCTGTTCTCCTCACTGCTGGTGACGCTTCGGATCACTTTCCTCAGCTTGGCTCTTGCCGTGGTCGGCGGTGTCGGGCTGGCGGTGCTGTTCGCGCAGTCGAAATGGGTGGAGATGTCGTTCTTTCCGTTCGCCATCGTGCTCCAGGTGACGCCGATCGTCGCGATCTTTCCGCTGATCAACATCTATGTCGACAACCAGACGACAAAGCTTTTGCTTTGCGCCTGGATCGTCGCCTTCTTCCCGATCCTCTCCAACACCACGCTCGGCCTCAATTCCGTCGACCGCAATCTGCGCGACATGTTCAAGCTCAACGGCGCCACCCGCTGGCAGCAATTGCGCTACCTGCGGCTGCCGGCGGCGATGCCTTATTTCCTCGGCGGGCTGAAGATCGCCGGCGGCCTGTCGCTGATCGGCGCGGTGGTGGCCGAGTTCGTCGCCGGCGCCACCGGCCAGTCGTCCGGCCTCGCCTCGCGCATCATCGAGGCCGGCTACCGGCTCAATGCACCAAGGTTGTTCGCGGCGCTGATCCTGATCTCGCTCACCGGCATCCTGATCTTCCTGGTGCTGTCGCTGATATCGCATCTCATTTTGCGGCGCTGGCACGAGAGCGCGCTGAGGCAGGAGCGGTGATGGAGTTGTTCTCGCAGGCAGGCGCTGCCCCTCACCCTTACCCTCTCCCCGTGGAGAACGGGGAGAGGGGGGCGCCAGCGTTGCGGGCAATCCCTTCTCCCCGTCACTATACGAGGAGAAGGTGGCGGCAGGCGGATGAGGGGCAGCGATGACCTCAACGATGATCCCTCAATCCGGTCAATTCGTACTCACCAACGTCCGGCTTCACGCGTCACTGACACCAGGGCTCGCCGCTCCGTTCGAGGCCGACGGATTTGCGCTTGCCGATATCGCCGTCGCAGACGGCAGAATCTCCAATATTGTCGGACATAGCCGATCCAAGGCACCGGCAGACGCCACCGACCTCGGCGGCCGCATCGTGCTGCCCTGCTTCGTCGACTGCCACACCCATATCGACAAGGGCCATATCTGGCCTCGAAAGCCCAACCCGGACGGCACCTTCATGAGCGCGCTGAACGCAACGGGCGCCGACCGCGCGGCGCGCTGGAGCGCCGACGACGTTGCGCGTCGCATGGATTTTTCGCTGCGCTCGGCCTATGCGCATGGCACCAAGGCGCTGCGCACGCATCTCGACAGCGTTGCGCCGCAGGAACAGATCTCCTGGCCGGTGTTCGAGACGATGCGGGAGAAATGGCGCGGCCGCATCGAGCTGCAGGCGGCCTGTCTGCTCGGCATCGAGGGCGTGCGCGACAGGAAATGGTTCGAGAGGCTGGCCAAACGGGTGGCCGCTGCCAAGGGCGTGCTCGGCGTCGTCACCTACATGGTGCCGGATCTCGAAGAACTGCTCGACCAGGTGTTTGAGCAGGCGATCAAGCATGGCCTCGACCTCGATTTCCATGCCGACGAGACCGACGATGTCTCGGCGATCTCGCTGAAGAAGATTGCCGAAGCCGCCCTCTGGAACGGTTTTGACGGGAACATCCTTGTCGGTCATTGCTGTTCGCTGGCGCGCCAGCCCGACCTCGACGTGCTCGACACGCTGGACAAGGTCGCCAAAGCCGGCCTGGCGGTGGTGTCGCTGCCGATGTGCAATCTCTATCTGCAGGACCGGCGCGGCGACAAGACAACGCCGCGCTGGCGCGGGGTGACGCTGCTGCACGAGATGAAGGCGCGCGGCATTGCCGTCGCCGTCGCCTCCGACAATACGCGCGACCCGTTCTACGCCTATGGCGATCTCGACATGCTGGAGGTCTATCGCATGGCGACGCGCATCCTGCATTTAGACCATCCCGTTGCCGACTGGCCGCAAGCTGTCACCGCGACGCCGGCCAAGGTGATGCGGCTCGACGGTTTCGGCACGCTTGCCGCCGGAGCGCCGGCCGATTTCGTCGTCTTCAAGGGGCGAAGCTGGACGGAATTGCTGTCGCGGCCCGAATCGGATCGCATTGTCGTGCGCGACGGGCATGCGATCGAGCGCCAGCTGCCCGATTATGTCGAACTCGATGATCTGATGGTGGAATGATGGATATTGCGGCGCTCAAGCGCGACCTGGACGGCCTCAAGGTCGACGACCATCCGGCGATCGTCCAGCAGAAGAGCCGCGACTTCTACTGGTATAGCCCGGTGCTGAAGCAGCAGCTCGAGCATGTCACCGGCGACCTGATCGTGACGCCGAAAACCGAAGACGAGGTCGTCCGCGTTCTCGCCGCCTGCCACCGGCATGGCGTGCCGGTAACGCCGCGCGGCAGCGGCACCGGCAATTACGGGCAGGCGATGCCGCTATCCGGCGGCGTCGTGCTCAATCTCGCCGAGATGAACGCGGTCAAGGCGATCGCGCCGGGCCGTGTCGTCACCGGCCCCGGCGCCGTACTCGCCGACATCGACAGAGCGACGCGGGCGCATTCCGGCCAGGAGCTCCGTATGTCGCCGTCCACCTACAACACCGCATCGATCGGCGGCTTCGTCGCCGGCGGCTCCGGTGGTATCGGCTCGATCCGCTGGGGCGGACTGCGCGACCTCGGTAATGTCATCCGGCTGAGGACCGTGACGATGGAGGCACAGCCGCGAGTGATGGAACTCACCGGCGAGGATGTGCTGAAGGTCATGCACGCCTACGGCACCAACGGCATCATTACCGAAGTCGAGATGCCGCTGACCGCCAGCTATGACTGGATCGACGTCATCGTCGGCTTCGACGATTTCATGGATGCGGCCGGCTTCGGCAACGATCTCGCCATCCAGGACGGCATACTGGCGAAGCTGATCACGCCGATCGCAGCACCTATCCCCTACGATTACTTCAAGCGCCACCAGCGGTTTTTCCGGCGCGGCCAAAGCATCGTCGTCCTGATGATCGCGCCGCATGCGATGGATGCCTTCCTTGCCTTCACGGCGCGCAGCAAGGGCGAGATCGTCTTTCGTGCCGACGAGGAGGCCGATCTCAAAGGGCTGCCGCCGGCCTATGAGCTGACCTGGAACCACACCACGCTGCGTGCCATCCGGGTCGATCCGACGATCACCTACCTGCAGACCCGCTATCCGTCGCCGGACCACCTCGGTCACGTCAAGGCGATGGTCGAACGCTTCGGCGACGAGGTGCCGGCGCATCTCGAATTCATCCGCTTCGACGGCGCCATCGGCATCGCCGGGCTGCCGCTGGTCCGCTTCACCACGGCGGAGCGGCTCGACGAGATCATCCGCATCCACGAGGACAATGGCTGCTGGATCTTCAACCCGCATCGCTACACGCTGGAAGAAGGCGGCATGAAGCGGACGGATGAAGTGCAACTGGCTTTCAAACGCGAGACCGACCCGCAAGGGCTGCTCAATCCGGGCAAGATGATCGCCTGGGAAAACCCGGACTATGATTATCGCTCGGGCAAGTCGTTCCTGTTCAAGGGGCTGGAGAAGACGGGTTGAGACGATGACGGGCGTATGGCGCTATGCCCCCCTCTGGCCTGCCCTCTTTGCCACCACTTGGCATCTCCCCCTCAAGGGGGGAGATTGGCAGTTCCATCGTCTCGACCATCTTCCAACATCGTCAACTGGCGAAAGCGATCCTGATAGCCGATCTCCCCCCTTGAGGGGGAGATGCCCGGCAGGGCAGAGGGGGGTGCCTCGCGCCGGCCTGCGAGGACTTGGGTGAACATCCTCGTCCTCTATGCACATCCGGTCGAGACCAGCTTCAATGCCGGCCTGCACCGGACCATCATCGAGCGGCTGAAGGCGGCCGGCCATGTCGTCGACGATTGCGATCTCTATGCCGAGGGTTTCGATCCCAGGCTGACGCGGGCCGAACGGCTCTCCTATCACGACGTGCGCAGTGCCGGCGATCCGGCGTCGGCTTATGTCGAGCGCTTGCTGCGGGCCGAGGCGCTGGTGCTGTCGTTTCCGGTGTGGAACTTCGGCTATCCGGCCATTCTGAAAGGCTTTTTCGATCGCGTCTTCCTGCCCGGCGTGTCATTCAAGCTGGTCGACGGCAAGGTGCAGCCGTCGCTGCACAACATCCGCAAGGTGGTCGCGGTCACCACCTATGGCGGCAGCCGGTTCCGCGCCATGCTGATGGGTGACCCGCCGCGCAAGCTGGTCAAGCGGGTGCTGCGTGCGACCATCAAGCCCGGCGGGTCGGTTTCCTACCTCGCGCAATACTCGATGAACCTGTCGACCGACGAGAAACGGGCGAGGTTCGTGGCGAAGGTCGCGGCCAGGATGGACGCGTTCTGAGGTGCGTTACATCCGCACCCGTTCCGCCTTCGGATCGTACATCGGCTTGAGCGAGGCCTCGGCGGCAAAGCGCTCGCCGGCGATCTCGATCTCGTAGGACGACGACAGCACATCCGCCTCGCTCTCGCCCTTGCAAGGCACGTAACCAAGCCCGATGGCGCCGCCGAGATGATGACCGTAATTGCCCGAGGTGATCGGGCCAACGATCTTGCCGTCGCGCAGGATCGCCTCGTTATGGAAGAGCAGGGGTTGCGTGTCTTTCAGACGGAACTGCACCAGCCGCCGGCTCAATCCGCTTTCTTTTTTCCTCAGCACGGCATCGCGGCCAAGAAAATCGCCCTTGGCCGTCTTCACGGCGAAGCCAAGGCCTGCCTCCAGCACATTGTCCTCGTCGGTGATGTCGTGGCCGAAATGCCGGAACGCCTTCTCGATGCGGCAGGAATCCAGCGTGTGCAGGCCGCATAGTTTCAGGCCGACATCGGTGCCGGCTTCCGCGATTGCCTCGAAAACATGGGCAGCCTGGTCGGTCGAGACATAAAGCTCCCAGCCGAGCTCGCCGACATAAGTGACGCGGTGGGCGCGGGCCAGGCCCATGCCGATCTCGATCTCCTGAAACGTTCCGAACGGATTGTTGTCATTGGAGAAATCATTCGGGCTGACCTTTTGGATCAGCTTCCTCGAATCCGGCCCCATCAGGCAAAGCACGGCTTCGGCAGCGGTCACATCGGTGACGACGACGAACTCGTCGGCAAGATGTTTTCTCAGCCAGGCCAGGTCGCGCTGCAGCGTCGCGCCGGGCACGACGAGAAAGAAGGCGGTCTCGGACAGCCGCGAGACAGTGAGATCGCTCTCGATGCCGCCGCGCTGGTTGAGCATCTGGGTGTAGACGATCTTGCCCGGCGCCACGTCCATGTCGTTGGCGCAGAGCCTTTGCAGGAAGGCGCAGGCGTCGCGGCCTTCGACGCGGATCTTGCCGAAGGAGGTCATGTCGAACAGGCCGACGCCGTTCCTGACCGCCAGATGCTCCTCGCGCTGGTTGCCGAACCAGTTCTGCCGTTTCCAGGAATAGCGGTATTCGCGCTCCTGGCCCTCCTGCGCGAACCAGTTGGCGCGCTCCCAGCCGGCGACCTCGCCGAACACCGCGCCGCGGGCCTTCAGGTGCTCATGCAGCGGCGAACGGCGCACGTTTCGCGAGGTTGCCATCTGCCGGTAGGGAAAATGATCGGCATAGAGCAGGCCGAGCGTTTCGGAGACGCGCTCCTTGAGATAGCGGCGGTTCTTCTGGAACGGCTGGGCGCGGCGGATGTCGACCTCCCACAGGTCGAACGGCGCCTCGCCATCATTGATCCATTGCGCCAGCGCCATGCCGGCGCCGCCGGAGGAGACGATACCGATCGAATTGTAGCCGGTCGCCATCCAGTAGCCGGAAAGCTCCGGCGCCTCGCCGAGATAGTAGCGGTCATCGGGGGTAAAACTCTCGGGGCCGTTGAAGAAGGTGTGGATGCCGGCGGTGGCGAGCATCGGCATGCGATTGACGCCCATTTCTAGGATCGGCTCGAAATGGTCCATGTCCTGCGGCAACTGGTCGAAGCAAAACTCCTCGCTTATGCCGTTCATGCCCCAGGGCTTCGCCACCGGCTCGAAAGCGCCGAGCATCATCTTGCCGGCATCTTCCTTGTAGTAGGCGCACTCGTCCGGCACGCGCAGCACCGGCAGCCGGGAAAGCCCGGGGATCGGCTCGGTGACGAGATAGAAATGCTCGCAGGCGTGCAACGGGATGGTGACGCCGTTCTGGGCGCCAAGTTCGCGTGCCCACATGCCGGCGCAGTTGACGACGACATCGGCTTCGATCGTGCCTTGTTCGTCGCCTTGCGCCCAGGAAACGCCGGTGACGCGGCCGGCCCTGGTATGCACCTTGGTGACCTTGACGTTTTCGACGATCGTCGCACCGCGCTGGCGCGCGCCCTTGGCCAAGGCCATGGCGATGTTGGCCGGGTCGCACTGGCCGTCGAGCGGCAGGTGCACGGCGCCGACCACGTCTGACACATTGAGATGCGGGTACATCTGCTTGACTTCGTTGGGCGAAATCTCGCGTACGTCGACATCGAAGGCGCGGGCGAGAGATGCCTGCCGATAGATCTCGTGCTTGCGCTCCTCCGTCAGCGCCACGGTGATCGAGCCGATCTGGCGCATGCCGGTGCCGACATCGGTCTCGGCCTCCAGCTTGACGTAGAGGTCGGCCGAGTATTTCGCCAGCCGCGTCATGTTCTGCGAGCCGCGCAACTGGCCGATCAGGCCGGCGGCGTGCCATGTCGTGCCCGACGTCAGCTGCTTGCGCTCGAGCAGCACGACATCGGTCCAGCCAAGCTTGGCCAGATGATAGGCGACCGAGCAACCGGAGACGCCGCCGCCGATGATGACCGCCCTTGCTTTGGTGGGGATGGCTTTCGGGGGTAGGGCGTTCATGCGGCCTCGCGACCATAGCTGGAGGCGAAGCGGCGCAGGCGCGTGGCAGCCTCCATCAGCACCGGCTCAGGCTGGCAGAGGCTGAAGCGGATGTGGCCGGCTGCAGCCTCGCCGAAGCTCGAGCCGGGCATGACGCCGACCTTTTCCTGGTCGAGGAAAGCCCAGGCGAATTTTTCGTCGTCCGGCTCGATCGCCGATATGTCGAGCATCACATACATGCCGCCTTCGGAGCCGCGCACGGTGATGTTGTTCATACCGCGCATGGCATCGAGGACGACGGTGCGCCTCGCGGCGTAGCGCTCGGCGATCTCCTTGACGCCGTAGCCATTTTCGAGCGCCTCGGCGCAGGCCAGGCTGATGAAGGCCGGCAGGCCGTAGGTCATCACCAGATTGAGGTCGGTCAACAGCGAGACCATTGGTTCCGGCCCGGTCAGCCAGCCCATGCGCCAGCCGGTCATGCCATGGCTCTTCGACATCGAATTGATGACCAGCGTGCGTTCGGCCATGCCGGGCAGCGAGCGTGGTGAGACGTGCTCGCCACCGCCAAGCGTCCAGTAGACTTCGTCCGACAGCAGCCAGAGGTCATGCTCGCGGCAGATCTGCGCTAGCTCTTCCAGGCGCTCGCGCGAATAGACGGCACCGGTCGGGTTGTTGGGCGTGTTGATCAGGATGGCGCGGGTGTTCGGCCGAAGTGCGGCGCGAATGTCGGCGGCGCGCGGCTGAAAGCCATCCTCGGCGGGGGTCTCGACGACGCTGAACTCGGCGCCCGCCGCACTGAAGGTATTGGGATAGGTGGCGTAATAGGGCGCGACGACGATGGCATGGTCGCCCTGGTCGAGAACCGCTTGAATGGCCGCGTAGAGAGCGGCCTGCCCGCCCGGCGTGGCGATGACCTGGTCGGGATTTGTCGCAACACCGGTGCACAGCGTCGAAGCCGCCGCCATCGCCTTGCGCAGGCGCGGAACGCCGGCAAGCGGGGTGTAGTGGTGATTGCTGGCGCGAACCGCCGTCACGCAGGCTTCGATCGTCTCGCTCGGCGTGTCGAAATCGTGGTCGCCGACCGACAGCATGATGATGTCCTCGCCGGCCTGCTTGCGCGCCCAGGCAGCGGAATGAACCTCCCAGCCGTCTTTGCCCGAAGGCACGATGCCGGAAATGCGCGATGATGGCCTGGGCATTATGCTACTCCCGAAATTTCATAACCGGCCTGTTCGAGCCGGTCGCGCAGCGCGGCGATGTGGCCCGGTCCGACTTCGCAGCAGCCGCCGACGATGCCGGCGCCAGCCTCGACCCAACCGACCGCCTGGCCGGCATAGGCATCCGGATCGAGGTCGTGGCGGGCGTGCAGCACTTCCACGGTGCCGCCATGCTTGAGCGCCTCAATCGAGGTGAAGCCGTTGGCATAGGCGCCGACCGGACCGCCGAGAGCGATCAGTTCGGGCAGCGCTGCGGCGATCGCTTCGGGCCGGCAGCAATTGACCAGCCGGGCCGCGACCGGCAGGCCGTCAAGAGCGCCCGACGCCGCTGCAATGGCTTCGCCGCTGCGCAGGCGCGGCGTGCCGTGGTCGGCAAGCGTCCACGACACCCACACCGGCTTGCCGCTTTCCGACGCCGCGGTGACCGCGGCGCGTGCCTCTTCGGCCGACGCCATGGTTTCGCACAGAAACAGATCGACGCCGTCCGCCTGCTCGGCAACGATACGGCGATAGATGTCGAGCGTATCCTGGAAGGATACCGTCAGCGCCGGCGCATAGCTGCCGAACAGCGGCGACAGGCAGCCGGCGATCGCCGCGTCGCCGGCCTGGTCGCGCGCTTGCCTTGCCAGTTCGATGCCGCGCTTCTGCAGCGGCTTGAACAGCTCTTCCGCGCCCTCGCGCGCCAGCCGCTCCGGCGTGGCGGAATAAGTGTTGATGGTGATGACGCGGGCGCCGGCGCGGATGAATTCCGCGTGCAGGTCGCGTACCAGATCCGGTTCGTCGATCAGCACCCTGGCCGACCACAGCGGCGTCGGCTCGGAACTGCTGCGGCGGACCAGCTCCTGTCCCATGCCGCCATCGGTGAGGATGACTTTCTTCATGCTCTGAGCCTCTCGTTCTTTGGATCCCATAACGGCTCATCCTTCTGCACGACCGCCTTGAAACGTTCGCCGAAGATCTCGACCTCGACCGCGGTTCCCGGCTCGGCGAGGTCGGCGCACAGCATGCCGAGCGCGATCGACTTGTCGATGCGATGACCCCAGCCGCCGGATGTCGTCTCGCCGACGATCCGGCCGTCATGCCACAGCGTCGACATGTAGGGCGCATCGCAGTCGCCGGGGTTCTCGACGACCAGCGTGACGAAGCGCTTCTTGGTGCCCTGCTGCCTTTCGTTCTGCAGCGCCGCCTTGCCGCGGAAGTCGGGCTTGTCCCATCTGACGAAGCGCTCCAGCCCGCCCTGCAGGATCGAGTAGTCGGTCGACAGGTCGCCCTTCCAGGTGCGGTAACCTTTTTCGAGCCGGAGCGAATCCAGCGCGTACATGCCGAACGGTTTTAGGCCATGCCTCTGCCCGGCCGCCCAGACGGCGTCGAAGATGGCTGCGGTATCGTCGAACTTGCTGTGGATTTCCCAGCCGAGCTCGCCCGCGAAGGACACGCGTACCAGCTTTGCCCAACGTCCGGCGATACTGGTTTCCTGATGCGTCAGCCAGGGCAGGGTGAGGTCGGCTGCGCAGACTTCGGCGAGGATGTTTCGCGAGTTGGGGCCGGCAAGGATCTGGGTGGAGTATTCCTCCGTCCTGTCGACCAGCTTGAATGTGGCGTCCTTCGGGATGCGCGACTTCAGCCATTCGAAATCATGCCACTGAGCCACAGCGGCGGTGATCAGCGTCATCAGGTTCTCGTCGTGGCGGACCACCGACATTTCGGTGACGATGCGGCCCTTGTCGTCGGCAAAATAGACGAGGCCGATGCGGCCGGGTTTCGGCACCAGGCCTGTCACCTGGAGGCTCAGCCATTCGGCGGCACCCGGACCGTCGAGATTGAAACGGGAAAACCCCGGCAGGTCCAAAATGCCGGCGGCATCGCGGACGGCGAGGCATTCCTCGCGCACGCGATGCTGCCACGGCCCGTCGCGGCGGAAGGTCAGCGTGGATTGTTCGGAGATGTCGTCGCCTGGCTTCGCATACCAGGTGGCACGTTCCCAGCCATTATAGGCGTCGAACCGGGCGCCGAGTGCCTTGATGCGGCCGTGGAGCGGCGACAGCTTGCGGTCGCGCCCGGCCGGCCAGGAATGGCGCGGGAATTGGATGGCATATTCGTTGCCGTAGATCTCCATGCCCTTGGCGACGCAATAATCCGGGGCCGAGGCAAAGGCGGTGAAACGGCGCGGATCGCACGACCACATGTCCCATTCGGTCTGGCCCTCGATCACCCATTCGGCCAGCACCTTGCCGGCGCCGCCGCCCTGGGCGATGCCGAAGGTGAAGACGCAGGCCTCGAAGGCGTTGGGCACGCCGGGCATCGGGCCGATCAGCGGGTTGCCGTCCGGCGCATAGGGAATCGGCCCGTTGATGACCTTGGACAGGCCGGCGGTGCCGAGGATCGGCACGCGGGCGACGGCATCGGCCAGGTAATGTTCCAGCCGGTCGAGGTCGTCGGGAAACAGCTGGAAGGAAAAGTCGTCCGGCATGGGGTCGTTGTGGCCGACCCAGTGGGCGCGGCAATTGCGCTCATAGGGGCCGAGATTCATGCCGTTCTTTTCCTGGCGCAGATAATAGGACGTATCGACGTCGCGCAGCAGCGGCAGTTTCTTGCCCTGTTCCTTCGACCACGCCGCCAGTTCGGGGATTTCCTCGAACAGGATGTATTGATGGCTCATCACCATCATCGGCACCTCGCGGCCGAACATCCTGCCGACTTCGGCGGCACGGTAGCCAGCCGCGTTAACGACGATCTCGCAGCGGATCTCGCCTTGCGTCGTCCCGACCACCCACTCGTCATTGTCGCGGCGCACGCCGGTGACCGGACAGAAGCGGATGATTTTCGCGCCCATGTCGCGGGCACCTTTAGCCAGAGCCTGGGTCAATTGCGCCGGGTCGATATCGCCGTCATTCGGATCGTAGAGCGCGCCTTTCAGCTCATGCGTCTCGATGAAGGGGTAACGGCGCTTGATCTCGTCGAGCCCGACCACGTCGATGTCCATGCCCTGGTAGCGGCCCATGCCCTTGGCGCTCTGGAATTCCTGCATACGCTCGGTCGTATGGGCGAGCCTGAGCGAGCCGGTGACGTGGTAGTTCATGGGATAGCCGACCTCGTCGGCCAGCCGGCGATAGAGCTCGGTCGAATAGCGCTGCATGTTCATCAGCGACCATGACGAGGAGAAGGTCGGCACGTTGCCGGCGGCATGCCAGGTCGAGCCGGAAGTCAGCTCGTTCTTCTCCAGAAGCACGCAGTCGGTCCAGCCCGCCTTGGCGAGATGGTAGAGCGAGGAGGCGCCGACGGCACCGCCTCCGATGATCACCACGCGTGCCGTGGTCGGCAAACCGGCCATGTTCTTCTCCAGATCAATAGACGGGCGGCGAAACCACCCAGATCACCACAGCCGGCTCGGCTCCAGGATTGCGCCAGCGGAACGGCTTGCCGTCGAAGCGGAAGGAGTCGCCTTCGCCAAGCCGGTGCCAGACGCCGGCAATTTCGATGTCGAAGCTGCCGGACGCGACGTAGCCGGCTTCCTCGGTCGGCCGGCGCGCCTCGGCCTTCAGCTCGGCACCCGGGGCGAAGACCGAACGCAGCATCTCGAAGCTTCCGCCGAGATCGGGCGACAGAAGCTCCTCCACCAGGCCGGAATCGCTTGTGCCAAGCGTGCGCCGGTTGCCGGCGCGCACGACCACGCCGCGCTCGGTCTCGACAGGCACGTCATGGCTGAAGAACAGGCTGACCGGCACGCCAAACAATTCGGCGAAGGTCCTGAGATCGCCGAGCGACGGGACCGACAGGCCGCGCTCGACCTGGCTGACCCAGCCGACGGAACGGCCGAGCTTCAGTGCGATTTCGGCAAGCGTCAAGCCGCGCGCCTTGCGCAACGCGCGAATGTCGCCGGCCAGCAGCCGTTCGCCGCTGTCCTGTTCCGATCTGGCGGCGGTCGAAGGCAAAGCCATCCCTGCTTCGGTGAAAAATTCCCAGTAAATTTCATGTGACGGCAGGTTTGTGAAAAAATCAAGAGGATTTTCACGCACCCACAAGATTTACTTGCGCCATTTTAACGGTTCGGGCAAAGGCTCGGCGCACGAGCGGCGAGTGGGGCGTCCGGTCGAGGCGTATAGGCTTGTCGGGCGTTCAAAAAAGACGCGCAAGGATGCTCCATCACTTCTAGTCGGCGCATGATCCTTCCGGAAAATCGGGTTCAGGATCATACGCAAAGGGACGGCCATGCTGGAAAACAACTCCCGGATTGCGGCGGCGATCGTCGATGACGCGATCACCTCGCGGCGGTCGGTACGCGCCTTCTTGCCCGATATGGTCGATGACGAGACCATCCGCGATATTCTCGCCGTTGCCGCGCGCGCGCCCTCAGGCACCAATATGCAACCCTGGAAAGTCTATGTGACCAAGGGCGAGGTCAAGCAGCGCATCACCGACGCCATCCTCAGCTCGGGTATCCGCGCCGAAAAGGCCGAGTGGGACGAGTATCGTTACTATCCCGACCAGTTCTTCGAACCCTATCTGACGCGACGGCGGGCCAACGGCTTCGGCCTCTATGGCGTGCTCGGCATCGGCCGGCGCGAGGTCGACAGGATGCGTGCGCAGCACGACCGCAACTTCGTCTTCTTCGATGCGCCGGTCGGCGTGATTTTCACCGTCGACCGGCGGCTGAACAAGGGGTCATGGATCGACTACGGCATGTTCCTGCAAAACATCATGGTCGCGGCGCGGGGCAGGGGCCTGCACACCTGTCCGCAAGCTGCCTTCGCGCCCTATCACCGGCAGATCAGGCCGGTGCTCAACATTCCCGACGAGGAGATCGTCGTCTGCGGCATGGCGCTCGGCCATGAGGACACGTCCAAGCCCGAAAACGCATTCCGTACCGACCGGGCGCCGCTGGAAGAGTGGGTGACGTTCTCGGAGTAACGTGAAGCGCCGTTCAGCTCTACTGCACTTCGTAACCGACTTCCTCGCTGGCGTGGCAGAGCGCCTTCCAGAACGAGCGGGCAAACGAGCGGAACACATAGATGTCGAACTGATCGGCTCCGGTGCGCTGGATCTGGGCGAAGACGTCGTGATGCATGGTTGAGCGGCCGGCGCCGATCGGGAAGGCTGGCAGCGCGAAGTCGATGGCGAAGAATTTCGCCAGCACCCACTCGGCCTTCGGCCCGGCGATACGGATCGCGGTGCGGCCGTGCGAAAGGTCGGTCACCGTACCGATGGCCGAAGTGACGACATCGGCAAAGGCTGGCGCCAATCCCTCGGCTTCATCGACCACCGTGAACTTTCCCGGCGCAAAGCCGAACACCGACCTGGCGCCGTTCGTCACACCTCCACCGGCGCCGTCGGGCAAAGCCAGGCCGGTGACCGCATGGATGCCGGCCATCAACTTCTTCTCCTCGCCGGGCCAGGCGGCGAGCTGCAGGATCGAACCCGGCCTGGTTTCGGACAAGATGATTTCGACACCGTGCTCGAAATTGCCATGCGAGCCCGGATGCAGCACCGGCTCAAGCGGTGATTGGCGCTCAACCATGCATGCGGCTCCCGTCCGGATCGAAGAAGTGGTTGGAGACGATCTCGACCGGCCCGAACCGGTTACGCAGCGGATCGGAGACATAAGCGCGCGTGCCGCGCCGCGCCTTGCCGCCCTTGACCAGGGCAAGTGCGATATATTTGCCAAGCGCCGGCGAATAGCAGCAAGCGGTGATGTGGCCAAGCGAGCCGTGCGGATTGGCTTCGTCAAGCTCCTCGACGATGTGTGCGCCGCCATTGAGCGGCTGGTTGTCGAGCGCAACAATACCGACGAGTTCCAGGCGGTCGGGTGCGATCAGCCCCTCGCGGTCCATCATCGCCGAGCCGATGAACGGCTTCTTCTTCGACAGCATCCAGTCGAGATGCAGGTCGCGTGCCGTGGTGCGGCCGTCGATCTCGGCGCCGGTGACGTGGCCTTTCTCGATGCGCATGGTGCCCAGCGCCTCCAGCCCGTAGGTCACCAGCCTGAACGGCTGGCCGGCTTCGATCAGCGCCTCCCAGACATGGGTGCCGTAGCCGGCGCCGGAATAGACCTCGAAGGCCATTTCGCCGGAGAAGGACAGCCGGCAGATCATCACCGGCACGCCGGCGATTTCGCCGTGGACAACGCCCATGAAGGGCAGGGCGGCATTGTCGACGGCGGTGCCGCTGACGCACGCGGCCAATATCTGCCTCGCTTTCGGCCCGCCGATGGCGGCACCGGCCCATTGGTCGGTCACCGAGGTGACGTGGACCTTGAGCTCCGGCCAGATCACGTCGAGGAAATACTCCAGATGCTGCATTACCTTGCCGGCATTGGCCGTGGTGGTGGTCATCAGGAAATCCTGCTCGCCGATGCGCCACGTGGTGCCGTCGTCGAAGGCGAGACCGTCTTCGCGCAGCATCAGCCCGTAGCGCGCCTTGCCGACGGCCAGCGTCGAAAACATGTTGGTGTAGACGCGGTCGAGGAATTCCGCCGCCTCGGGGCCTTGCACCGCGATCTTGCCCAGTGTCGAGACGTCGACGATGCCGGCGCTCTCGCGCGTGGCTCTCGCTTCGCGCACATAGGCCTGCTCGATCGTCTCGCCGGGATGGCCGTAGATCATCGGCCGGTACCAGAGGCCGGCGGAATACATGGTGGCGCCGTTGGCGACGTGCCAGTCATGCATTGGCGTCAGCCGCTCGGGCTTCAGATCGCCGAAGCGTTCGGCGGCAAGCGAGCCGATCGACACCGCAGAAAAGGGCGGGCGAAAGCGGGTCGTGCCGACCTCTGGGATCGGCTTGCCGAGCGCCTCGGCCATGATGGCGAGGCCGGGTATGTTGGAGCTCTTGCCCTGGTCGGTCGCCATGCCGAGCGTGGTGTAGCGCTTCAGATGCTCGACGGAGACGAAGCCTTCGCGATGCGCTAGCCGCACGTCGTCGGCCGTCACGTCATGCTGGAAGTCGACGAAGCTCTTTCCTTGGGCCTTGATCTCGAACACCGGCGCCGGATCGGGATCACCAGGTGCTGCCTCGACGGCAGGCAATGCCGCCGGCGTGGCGGTTGCGCCCGCAGCGGAAAGACCGGCGGCGCGGCCTTCGGCGATCGCCTCGGCGGTGGAGAAACTGCCAGTAAAGGCGCCGGCGCCGATCCATTGCCGTGTCGTCGGCTTGGGCGGCAGGAAAGCTTGCAATGCTTCGTTCCATTCCGCTCTGGCGCCTGCCTGGCTGGCCAGATGGATGGTCGGCGACCAGCCGCCCGACATCAGCAGGCAATCCGCGTGGATGCTGCGCGCATCGCCGGAAAGCGCGCCGTTGACCATGTCGAAGCGCTGCACCTTGAAGCCGGAAAGCGCCTTGCCGCCCTCGGTAGCGATCACGGCGTGGCCGGAAAAGATCTCGGCCTCCGCTTCGCCGGCCAGCTTGCGCATTTCGCTCGAAAGCTCTGGGCGCACGTCGACGATGGCGACGACGACGGCACCGGCCTTCTTCAGCCCAAGCGCGGAGCGATAGGCGCTGTCATTGTTGGTGAACAGCGCGATCCTGTCGCCCGGCAGCACGCCATATTCATTGGCATAACGCTCGGCAGCATGCGCCAGCATTACGCCTGGCCGATCGTTACCCGGAAAGACCAGCGGACGCTCCAGGGAGCCGGTGGCCAGCACCACCGACTTGGCGCGGATCGTCCAATAGCGATGACGCGGCTCGCCCTTGCCGGGCGTTTCCTTGTGGTCGGTGACGCGTTCGATCGCGGCAAGCGTGTTGCCGTCATAATAGCCCCAGACCGTGGTGCGCGGCAGCAGGCGGACATTGTCACGGCCTTCAAGCTGGCCGGCGGCGCGCGCTGCCCAGTCGGCGGCCGGCATGCCATCGATCGTCTCGCCCGACCAATTGGCCGAGCCGCCGAAATGCGGCTCGAGCTCGGCCAGGACGACGCGTGCACCCTGATCGGCAGCCGCCCTGGCGGCCATCAGCCCGGCCGGGCCGGAGCCGACCACCAGCACATCGCAAAACGCATTCATACGTTCGTAGCGCGCCGTATCGGGAGCCGTGCCTGCCTTGCCCAGGCCGGCGGCACGGCGGATGAAATGCTCGCAGAACATCCAGAAGCGCGTGCCCTTCAGCGGACCGATCACCGGTCCCATGAAGGTCTTGTAGTAGAAGCCGGCCGACAAAAGCTTGCCGCCGAGCTGGTTCACGGCACTGACGTCCCAGGCAAGCGAGGGGAAGCGGTTCTGGCTGATTGCGGTCAGCCCGTCATAGATCTCGACCATGGTGGCGGGAATGTTCGGCTCGCGAACCTCGCCCCTCAACACGGTCACCAGCGCGTTCGGCTCCTCGACGCCGGCGGTCAGCACGCCGCGCGGGCGGTGATATTTGAACGAACGCCCGAACAGCGAGACGCCGTTGGCCAGCAGCGCCGAAGCCAGCGTGTCGCCGGCGTGGCCGGTATAGGGCGCGCCGTCGAAGGTGAAACGGATGGTCCGCAGCCGGTCGATGCGGCCGCCGGCCTCGGTACGGCGCGGGCTCATGGCTTGTCCTCGGCCCGGTGCCGCGCAACCGACTTGTGGTCGCCGCGCGCGAACGCGGTGCTCGAGATCTCGTGCGTCAGCGTGTTGCGCACGACCCTGAGATGGGCGCGGCAGCCGCCGGAATGCTGCCAGATCTCATTGTGGTCGCCGTCTGGATTAAGCCGGTCGTAGACATAGGCGTTCCAGGCGTCGAGGTTCTGCGAAGCGGGCTGTGGGCGCTGGCGGTTGCCGTCGCCCTGATAGGTGAATTCGATCACGTCGCGCGGGCCGCAATAGGGGCAGGTGATGAGCATGGATCTCTTAAACTTCTCGTTTGACCATGATCTGGTCCGAAAACCGGTTTCCACTTTTCGCTGACGCGGACCTGCGGTTCGGGATCATGGCCTAATGCAGCCTGGGTGTGGCGCCCTGGCCCTTGTCGTCGATCACCAGGCCACGGTAGAAGCGGTCGAGCGTGAAGGCCGCGTTGAGATCGTGCGGCTCATCCTTGGCGATGGTCCAGGCGAAGCACCAGCCGGAAGCCGGCGTCGCCTTGAAGCCGCCATAGCACCAGCCGCAGTTAAGATACATGCCCGGCAGCGGACCGGTGGTGATGATTGGCGAGCCGTCCATCGACATGTCGCAGACGCCGCCCCATGAGCGCAGCATGCGGACACGGGCCAGCCCAGGGAACAGCGCCAGCATCTCGCTCATCACCTCATCGACGATCGGCAGGCTGCCGCGTTGGGCGTAGCTGTTGTAGCCGTCGAGATCGCCGCCATAGACAAGGCCGCCCTTGTCCGATTGCGACATATAGAAATGACCCATGCCGAAGGTCAGGACCCTATCGATGAATGGCTTTAGCGATTCCGTGACGAAGGCCTGCAGCACGTGGCTCTCGATCGGCATTGTCTCGATGCCGGCGAGCCGCATGACCCGCCCGGTGCTGCCGGCAACAGCGACCGCTACCTTCTTGGCGCGGATTTCGCCGCGCGTCGTCGTGACGCCGGTGATGCGGTCGCCGTCGCGCAGGAAGCCGGTAACCTCGCAATTTTCGATGATGTCGACGCCGCGGCGATCTGCGCCGCGCGCATAGCCCCAGGCGACGGCGTCGTGGCGCGCGGTGCCGGCGCGCCGCTGCATCAGGCCACCGACGATCGGGAAACGCGCGGTGGCCGAGACGTCGAGCGCCGGCACCAGGCGCGCGATTTCGGCGGGGGTCATCAGTTCGGCGTCGACGCCGAGATGGCGCATGGCGTTGCCGCGCCGGGCATAGTCGTCGAGCTGGGCAGGTGTGTGGGCGAGGTTCAGGCAGCCGCGCTGCGAGAACATGACGTTGTAGTTGAGGTCATGGGCAAGGTTCTCCCACAGCTTCATCGAATGCTCGTAAAAGCGCGTGTTGGCCGGCAGGAGATAGTTGGAACGGACCGCCGTCGTGTTGCGGCCGACATTGCCAGAGCCGAGCCAGCCCTTCTCCAGCACCGCGACATTGGTGATGCCGTGCTCCTTGGCGAGATAGTAAGCGGTCGACAGGCCATGGCCGCCGCCGCCGATGACGACCACGTCGTAGGACGCCTTCGGGTCGGGCTTGCGCCAGGCCGGCCTCCAGTCCTTGTTTCCGGTCAGCGCGTTCTTGAGAAGCGAAAAGGCCGAATATTCCGCCATTCTTATTGTCATCCATTTCAGACTTGGCGGCAGACTATAGAGCAGGCCACCGATGCAAAGCCAAGATTGCGCCATCGCTTTTCGACTCACCGACTCCGATTGGATTTGGCCGACTTCGATCGGATTTGGCCGACTTCGATTGGCGGGACTTCGAAAAACGAGCCGCCTGGGGTGACTTGCCCCATGATATGAGCCTCTTTATCAAGGACGTGCTTCAAAACTGCCGATGCCGCCCGCGAGTCGCCAGAAAAATCATGTTCTTTCGTTTACTCCGCCTGGTCTTGATTCTTGCGCTTGTTGTCTCGGCGCCGCCGTCGTTCGTTGCTATGGCGCAGGCACTCGGGCAGGGCGCCGCCGGGCTGGTCGCAGACCAGCAGAAGGTCATCCAGAGTCTGACGGCCAAAACCGACGATCTCGAGAAGAAGATACAGCAGGACGGCCAAGACGATGCCACCCTCGTGGAAATCCGTCTGCAATTGGAGGATCTGTCGCGGGCGGCGCTCACCAGCGCGCTAGCGTTCCGCTCGCGTCTCGGCGATATCAACGATCGGATTGAGATGCTGGGACCTCCGCCGGCCGCGGGCCAGCCGGCCGAGCCAGACATCGTAACCGGTGAACGCCAGGCCTTGGCTTCCGAAAAAGCCGAGATCAACGCCGTTATTGCCAGCGCGCAGAACCTGTCGATCCGCATCAGTGGGCTGATCGAGAAGATCGGCAACATGCGCAGCGAGCTGTTCCGCAATGTGCTTACTAAGCGCTACGTGCTGTCCGATGCGCTTAGCCCTGAAGTCTTTTCCGACGCCAACGCTGAGTTTTCCGGCTTCTATAAGGCGGTGTCGTCCTGGCTGAGCTTCGCCTTCAAGTTCAAGTTCCAGGCCATTCTTGCCGCGACTTTGATGGCGCTCGCATTCGCTGCAGTGCTTTTTATCGGCGGCCGACGCCTGTTCGGCCGCGTCTTCGAAGCCGATCCCTCCGTCGAGGATCCCTCCTATCTCAGCCGCCTGTCGGTGGCGTTCTGGTCGACATTGCTGCCGACGCTGGCGGTCGGCGCCTTCCTTGTCTCGACGATCTTCTTCTTCAATTATTACAACGTCTTACGCGGCGATATCGGCATCTTCCTGAATTCGCTGGTTGCCGTTATCGCGGTGGTGTTCTGCGTCAACCGCCTGACCAACGCAGCGCTCGAGCCCCGACTGCCGAACTGGCGTCTGATCCCGGTTGAAACCGGCCCGGCGCGCTGGCTGGTGCGGCTGACGACCGCCATGGCTGTCGTCATCGGCAGCAACAACTTCCTGTCTGTCGTCAACGACAAGATGGGCTCGCCACTGTCGCTGACCATCGCCAGAAGCTTCATCGCCACCATCATCGTCGGCATCATCCTGATCCTTATGGGCCTGCTGAAGCCGTTCAAGGCCCTCGACGGAAGCTGGCGCCCGTGGCCGGCGTGGCTGCGCTACACCGCCGTCGCGCTAGGCCTATTCACCATCGCATCGGCACTGCTCGGCTATATCGGCCTTGCAATTTTCGTCTCGCTGCAGGTCGTGGTCACCGGCACTATCCTGGTCACCGCCTATATCGGCTTCCTGTCGGCGCGCGCGATCGGCGAGGAAGGTGGTTTCGCCAAAACTTCGATCGGGCGCTGGCTAGCGGCCAATTCAAGCTACGAAGAGACCGCCCTCGACCAGCTCGGGCTTGTCGTCAGCGCCGCCATCAACATCATGATTGTGCTGGTGTTCCTGCCGCTGATCCTGTTGATGTGGGGCTTCCAGCCCGGCGACATCCAGGCCTGGGCCTACAAGCTGGCGACCGGCCTCACCATCGGTTCGGTGACGATCTCGGTCACCGGCATTCTCACCGGCGTCGTCGTCTTCATCATCGGCTATTTCCTGACGCGCTGGTTCCAGGGCTGGCTCGACGGCTCGGTAATGGCGCGCGGCCGGGTCGACACCGGCGTGCGCAATTCGATCCGGCTGGCGGTCGGTTATGCCGGCGTCGCAGTTGCGGCACTGGTCGGCATCTCAGCGGCCGGTATCGACCTCTCCAATCTCGCGCTGGTCGCCGGCGCTCTGTCTCTCGGCATCGGTTTCGGCCTGCAGAATGTTGTCTCGAATTTCGTGTCGGGCCTGATCCTGTTGGCCGAGCGACCGTTCAAGGTCGGCGACTGGATCGTCGCCGGCGACATCAGCGGTACGGTCAAGAAGATTAGCGTGCGGGCCACCGAGATCGAGACGTTCCAACGGCAATCGGTGATCCTGCCCAATTCAAACCTGATCAACAATGCGGTCGGCAACTGGACGCACCGCAACAAGCTCGGCCGCATCGACATCAAGGTCGGCGTTGCCTATGGCAGCGAGGTCAAGCACGTGCATGGCGTCCTGTTGGAGATCGCACGCAGCCATCCGCTGGTGCTGAAGAACCCGGAACCCTTTGTGCTGTTTTCCAATTTCGGCCCGGCCGCACTTGAATTCGAGATCCGCGTATTCCTGGCGGATGTTCTTAATGGCAATATCGTCCAGAACGACATCCGCTTTGCCATCTTCGATGTGTTCGCCGACCAGCATATCGAAATTCCGTCGACGCCGCGCGCCGTCGTCGAGACCAAAAAGCACGTGGCGTGGCCGATCGACGACGACAAGATCGAAGTCGAATTCGCCGAGCGGGAACAAGCAAAAGCCCTAGCGGCGGTCGAGGCGAAACGTCTCGCCAAGTCGGGACGCAAGGTGCGGAAGCCGGACCCCGACTAGCTGTCTGGAGCTTGCCTTCAAGCCTTCGGAAACCAATTGCGGCATGAATGCGGCATTCAGTTGCTGTTCAGCTTGCATCTCATATAAGCTCACCTGCAAACGGCGAGAATGCCTTGCGAAATGCAACAGAGGCGGTGGCAACACCGATACTGCAAAATGTGGAAGTCTCTCGTCGCCGCCATCGCTTTTCTGGCCGTGGGCGGTTCGGCTCATGCCGCCAGCGCGGTCAACAAGGACGCCGAGACCCGCACGCTGATCGTGACGGAAGGCGGCGGCAAGACCGAGCTGGCGCTGGCCGCCGGCGAAACCGTGGAATTTTGCCCGAGCGGCTGTTTCGTTACCTTGCCGAATGGCGACCTCGAGGCACTGACCGGTTCGGAAACCATCGAGATCTCGGGCGGCGTCGCGCGCATCAAGTAAGGTCGACGCCATGATTTTTGAAGGCCGGGCAAACGCCCGGCCTTTTGTTTGCTTCCGGTAATCGACGATGAAGGTATGCACTTTTCTTCGAAGCTGCTCTAGCAGCGCCTTCGTACTGAGCAGGGCGAGGGCTAGGTCTAACTGTATTCGACGGGCTGGTGGCGCGGGCTTTTTTGGCGATGTCGCAAACAGGCTGCAAGCGCGCCGCCGCGCCGCCCTATAGTCTGCCGCAGTAGCATCTTGGAGTCGCGGGCAATGGCAGGGTTTCCGGAAAAGGCGAAGGTCGTCATCGTCGGGCTTGGCGGCATCGTCGGCGCATCGGTTGCCCATCACCTGATCGAGCGAGGATGGGACGATATTGTCGGCATCGACAAATCGGGCATCCCGACCGATATCGGCTCGACGGCGCACGCTTCCGACTTCTGCTACACGACCAGCCATGACTTCCTGTCGTGCTGGACGACGCTCTATTCAATCGATTTCTACGAAAAGATGGGTCACTACGCGCGCATCGGCGGCCTCGAGGTCGCCCGCGTCGGCGACGACGCCCGCATGGCGGAGATCAAGCGCAAGATCGCCTCGGCAAAGGCCTTCGGCACACGCGCCCGCCTGATCGATCCCGCCGAGATCAAGGAAAAATTCCCGCTGATCGAAGAGCAGATGGTGCAGGGCGGCCTGTGGGATCCCGATGCCGGCCTGGTCATCCCGCGCTCGCAGACAGTCGCCGGCAAGCTGGTCGACCAGGCGGAAGCTTCCGGCAAACTCAGGGCGTTTGCGAATACGTCGGCGAGGTCGCTCGTCATCGAGAACGGCCGCATCAAGGGCGTGGTGACCGACCGCGGCACGATCGAGGCTGACTATGTCGTGGTCTGCACGGGCATCTGGGGACGGCTGATTGCGGAAATGGCGGGCGAGGACCTGCCGGTCATGCCGATCGACCACCCGCTTACCTTCTTCGGGCCGTACACCGAGTTCGCCGGCACCGGCAAGGAGATCGGCTGGCCGCTGCTGCGCGACCAGGGCAATTCGGCCTACATGCGCGATACCGGCGACCCCAAGACCGCTGAAGGCGGGCAGATCGAATGGGGTTATTACGAAGAGACCAATCCGCGCCTTTGCCATCCGCGCGACATTCTCGAGAAAAATGAGGCGCGGCTTTCGCCGTCGCAACGCGATCTCGACATGGAGCAGATCCTGGCGCCGCTTGAGCGGGCCATGGAACTGACGCCGATCCTGGGCGAGCTGGGCTACAATGAGAGCCACTCCTTCAACGGCCTGCTGCAGGTGACGGCGGACGGCGGCCCCTCGATGGGCGAAAGCCAGAAGGTGAGAGGCCTCTGGTATGCCGTGGCCATCTGGGTCAAGGACGGCCCCGGCATGGGCAAGCTCATCGCCGACTGGATGACGGACGGCCGCACAGCGATCGACCACCACGCCATCGACTATTCGCGCTTCTATCCGCACCAGACGAAAGAGCAGTTCATCTGGGACCGCTGCACCGAAACGGCGATGAAGGTCTACAACCCGGCTGTCCATCCGCGCGAACCCTTCTCCAAGGCCCGCAATGTTCGCCGTTCGCCCTTCTGGGAGCGCGAGAAGGAACTCGGCGGCTATTTCATGGAGCTCGGCGGCTGGGAGCGCGCCCATGGCTACGCCGCCAACGAGCATTTGCTCGAGAAATACGGCAACCGGGTGCCGGTGCGCCAAAACGAATGGGATAACCGCCATTTCTGGCGCGTCTCGAATGCCGAGCATCTGGCCATGAGCGAGGACTGCGGCATCGTCAACCTGTCGCATTTCGCCATGTACGACGTGGAAGGTCCCGATCATGTCGCGCTGATGGAATGGCTGTGCGCGGCAAAGATTGGCGGCGACGGAAATATCGGCAAGGGCATCTATACCCATTTCCTCGACGAGGAAGGCATGGTCCGCGCCGACCTGACCGTCATCCGCATGGCCGACCGCTGCCGCGTCATCGACGGCGCTGATGCCGGGCCGCGCGACTTCCAGTACATGCGCCGGACGGCAGAAGACAAAGGCTTCAACGTTACCGTCACCGACGTGACCGAGAAGTACGTGACCGTCGGCATCTGGGGTCCGAACGCGCGAGCGACATTGAGCAAGTGCGTGGAAAACCCCGACGGGCTGACCCCGGAGAATTTTCCCTTTGCCGCGATCAAGCCCGTCAGGATCGGCGGCAAGGACGTGACCGCCTTCCGCATCTCCTATGTCGGCGAGCAAGGCTGGGAACTGCATATGCGCTACGAGGACGGCCTGGCCGTCTGGGACGCGCTGCGGTCGACCGGCGTGATGGCCTTTGGCGTCGAGACCTATGCCAACAGCCGCCGCATGGAGAAGAGCCTGCGCCTGCAGAACGCGGATCTGTTGACCGAATACAATCTGCTGGAAGCCGACCTTGCCCGCCCGAAGGTCAAGGAGGCCGATTTCTGCGGCAAGGCAAAGCATCTGGAATATCGCGCCCGGGCGCATCAGCCGGCCATGCTTTGCACGCTTATCATGACCGACAATACCGATTCCGACGGCGTTCCCCGCTATCCGGTCGGCACGATGCCGGTGATGGACCCGCAAACCGGTGAGACGCTGGTCGACGAGCTCGGCCGCCGGTCCTTCACGACCTCGGTGGCCTACGGTCCGACCATCGGCAAGAATATCGCGCTCGCCTACCTGCCCTGGGCTTATTGTCAGGAGGGCCGTAAGCTGAGCGTCGAATATTTCTGCGAGAAATACCCGGTCGAAGTGGCTGCCGTCGGTTACAGGCCGCTCTACGACCCGGAGAACCTCAATCCGCGCAGCTGAACTTAGAGACGCGCGCTCGCAAAAACGTGACTGGAACAGCCCGGCTCTCCACCGGGCTTTTCTCTTTGTCGATCGACTATTTTCGCTTACCGTGCGGCATGTCTGGTTTTGCCTGTGCAAGACATCTCGTCTCGGGTGCCGCCGCGCTGGCCTCGGTGCTATGGCCGACGGCGATATCCCGCGCTGCCGAACCCGTTGACATCGAACTGGTGCTGGCAGTCGACGTTTCGCTTTCCATGTCGCCGGACGAGCTCGAAATCCAGCGTCACGGCTATGCGGCGGCACTGACGCATGACGATGTGCTGCAGGCGATCGGGGAAGGCGCTCATGGCAAGATTGCCGTCACCTATGTCGAATGGGCTGGCGCGACCTGGCAGCAGGTCGTCGTTCCGTGGACGGTGATCGCCAATCGTGCCGACGCCGAGCGGCTGGCAGCGCAGCTTTCCGCTCATCCGCCGGCCAGTGCCAGGCGCACCTCGATCTCCGGCGCGCTGGAATTTGCCAGCGATCTCTTTGCCGAAAGCGGCTTCCAGGGCGTCAAGCGGGTGATCGACATTTCGGGTGACGGCCCCAACAACCAGGGCGCACCTGTCGATATCACCCGCGACGCCGTTATCAAGCAGGGCATCACCGTCAACGGCCTGCCGCTGATGACCAGGGGCGGGTTCAGCAGCGCTTACGATGTCAACAATCTCGACCGTTACTACAGCGACTGCGTCATCGGCGGGCCGGGCTCCTTCATGATCCCGGTCAATGACTGGACGCAGTTTCCGGAGGCCATCCGCCGTAAGCTGGTGCTGGAGCTTGCCGGTCCGGCCTCGCCGCAGCGAGCGGCGGAAGAGGCGGCGCACCCGCCATTGGTGCTGGCACAAGACAGCCCCGTCACCGACTGCCTGGTCGGGGAAAAAATGTGGCGTGACCGCAGCTGGATGTACAACAGCCGCTAATGCCGAACTCGCTGTCCGCGATGACATACCGCAGTGCAGCATATGCTTCATTGACAAGCCTGTGGGCGTCTGTGACACAATTCCCCATCCGAACACATAAAAGGGGAACCGACATGAACAGGATCGGAATTCTTGCAGCAAGCTTGACGCTTGCCGTTGGATTGTGCGCGCCGGCGATGGCTGCCACATCGGTCAGCATCGGGATCAGTGGATGGACCGGCTTTGCGCCGCTGACGCTCGCCAAGCAGGCCGGCATCTTCGAAAAGCACGGCCTCGACGTCACCTTGAAAAAGGTGCCGCAAGCCAGCCGGCCGCTCGCCATCGCCAGCGGCGACCTGCAATGCGCCGCCACCACGGTCGAGACGTGGCTGGTCTGGAACGCTAACGGCGTGACGACCAAGCAGATATTCCAGCTCGACAAATCCTACGGCGCCGACGGCATCGTCGCCCGCAACGACATCAAGACCGTCGCCGATCTCAAGGGTAAGTCGGTCGCGTCCTCGGCGCCGGGCACGTCGCCCTATTTCATGCTGGCCTGGGTGCTCAACAAGAACGGGATGTCGACCAAGGACGTGACCGTCGTCAACCTGGAGCCGGACGCGGCGGCGCAGGCGTTTCTCGCCGGCCAGAACGATGCGGCGGTCACCTATGAGCCGTTCATCTCGGCCGTGCGCGAAAAGTCCGACCAGGGCCATATCCTTGTGACCACTCTCGACTATCCGATGGTGCTCGACACGGTCGGCTGCACGCCGGAGTTCCTCAAGGCCAATCCGGATGCGGCCAAGGCGCTTGCCGACAGCTATTTCGAGGCACTCGACCTGATCAAGAGCAATCCCGCGAAATCCTATGAGACGATGGGCGCCGACGTGAAGCAGTCGGCCAAGGAGTTCGAAGAGTCGGCCAAATACCTGAAATGGGCCGACAAGGCTGAAAACAAGCAGTTCTTCACTAAGGAATTCCAGGACTTTTCCAAGACCGCCGGCGAACTTCTGCTGCAGATGGGTTTGATCAAGGAAGCGCCCGACGTCTCGACATTGGCCGACACCAGCGCCGTCGCCGACTAACCGGCAGGATTGTCGCCCGGCGGCGGCGCGTGCGCCGCCGCTTTTTCATTCAGTTCAGAGGACGGTCGAAGATGCCGCGCCCCTTGCATCCGGTCTCGCCGGGCATTCGAACCGTGCTCGGCATCTTGTTCTTCGTGCTGTTCGTGGCGTTCTGGGCGTGGATCACGCTTGGCGGCCACGTCAATCGCATTTTCCTAGCCGATCCGCTGTCGATGGTGAGAGACGGCTGGCGGCTGCTGGTCGAGGACCGCTTCTGGCTCGACATCCTCATCACCATCTGGCGCGTCTTCGGCGGGTTTCTGATGGCGGCCATCGTTGCCGTCCCGCTCGGCATCGTGATGGGCGCCTGGAAGCCCGTGGAGGCGTTCCTGGAACCGTTCGTCTCCTTCGCCCGCTATTTGCCGGCATCGGCCTTCATTCCGCTGCTCATCCTGTGGGCGGGCGTCGGCGAGCTCGAAAAACTGCTGGTGATCTTCGTCGGCTCGGTGTTCCAGATCATCCTGATCATCGCGGTCAAGGTCGGCGGCACACGGCGCGACTTGGTCGAGGCGGCCTATACGCTTGGCTCGTCCGACAACGGCATCGTACGGCGCGTGATCATGCCGGCGAATGCGCCGGAGATTGCCGAGACGCTGCGGCTGGTGCTCGGCTGGGCCTGGACTTACGTCATCGTCGCCGAGCTGATCGGCTCGTCGTCGGGCATCGGCTATATGATCATCAACAGCCAGTCACGGCTGGCGACGGGGCAGATCATCTTCGGCATCATCGTCATCGGCCTGATCGGGCTGCTGTCCGATTTCGCCTTCAAGGCGCTCAACCGCTGGCTGTTTCCGTGGAGTCTGGCGTGAGCAAGCTTCTCATCGAAGGCGTCTCGCGCACCTTCGCCGGTGTCGGCGGCGGGCAGCCGGTCAACGCGCTGATGCCGATCGATCTGGCGGTTGCCGCCAACGACTTCATCACCATCCTGGGGCCATCCGGCTGTGGAAAGTCGACGCTGCTCAGGATCGTCGCCGGCCTCGAAGCGCCGAGTGGGGGACGTGTTCTGCTCGATGGCAGGGTGGTGGACCGGCCGGGCCCGGACCGTGGCATGGTTTTCCAGTCGTACACGCTGTTCCCGTGGCTGACGGTCGCCGACAACATCGCCTTCGGCCTGCGCGAGCGCGGAATGGCAGAGCGCGAGCGCAGCGACATCGTCGCGTCCTACGTCGATCTCGTCGGTCTGAGAGGTTTTGAAAACCATTGGCCGAAGCAGCTTTCCGGCGGCATGCAGCAGCGCACCGCGATTGCCCGGGCACTGGCCAACGATCCGGAGATCCTGCTGCTCGACGAGCCGTTCGGCGCACTCGACAACCAGACCCGCGGGCTGATGCAGGAACTGCTTCTCGGCATCTGGGAGCGCCGGCAAAAGACGGTGCTGTTCGTCACCCACGACATAGAGGAGGCGATCTTCATGGCGTCGCGCGTCGTGGTGATGACGGCACGGCCGGGCCGCATCAAATCGGACGTTGCCGTCGACCTGCCGCATCCGCGCCACTATACGCTGAAGACCAGCCCGGAGTTTTCGGCCCTGAAGGCGCGGCTGACGGAAGACATCCGCGTCGAGGCGATGCGCACGGCGCAGACATAGTCGGGTCAGCAAGGCGCCTGAACGGCTCAGAGACTTCGTAAGTCCTTGATAAGCACGTAAAGATGCAGCGGGTCCGTCGGCGATTGCGCGAATCCGTAGCGCTCGTAAAACGTGCGGGCGCCGTCGTTCTTGGCGTGGACGACGACCGCGCGGATACCTGCAATATCGGCCGCCTGCAAACTGCGCAGGACGGCATCGCGCAACAGTCCGCCGCCGACGCCTTTGCCTTGCCAGTCCAAACTAACCGCAAGACGCGCCAGCAGCATTACAGGCACCGGATGGCGTGCGAGACCTTTCATCAATCGCTCGGGCGCACCCTCATATGCGACTTCACCAACGACCAGGGTGTAAAAGCCGATCACGTCTTCGCCAGAGAGACCGATGTAGGTTTGCGAAGCATTGGCTTGCTGGTTTTGGAATGCATAGCGGACGAGAAATCGATTGAGCGGTTCTTCACCGCAGTCGAACATGTCCACCACATGCTTGCGGGCCAGTTTCTCGATCTGGAATTCGTTCACGCCGGATCGCGACCGGAAAAGATGCTTGGTTCGTTCAATAGGCGTTTGAGGCGGGGGAGATCACGCGTTGGCGCGTCGAGCGCTGCAATAAACGCGACCCATTTTTCGGCGTCGAGATGGAAGCTGCGCCGGTCGGCTAATGTTTCTTCGGCTCGCGCAAGCGCGCTTTCAAGCACGAAATCGCTGAGCGAACGGCGTTCAGTCGCGGCGGCGCTTGCGAGCGTACGCTTTGCCTGGGGGGTAAGGCGCAAGTCCAGTTTTTCCGATCTGGTGGTTCTGGTCGTCATTGGTACCTCTCGATCGAAGGATACCCATTTCGCCAGACAATGTCATGACAATTTTTGGCTGCGCCCACGAACGTGCCGGATCAAGCCGCCAGAAGCTGCTTGCGGTCGACGCGTTCTTGTTGCGGCGAGCGGGCGTACAACTCGCGATAGCATTTGGAGAAATGCGAGGCGGAAACAAAGCCGCAGGCGACCGCCACTTCGACCACCGGCAACGACGACTGGATCAGCAGGTGCCGGGCGCGGTCGAGGCGGATCTCCAGATAGTAACGGGCAGGGGAGCGCCCCATCTCGGTGCGGAACAGGCGCTCGATCTGCCGGCGCGACAGGTCGACATGGTCAGCGATCTCGATCAGCGAGAGCGGCTCGGAGAGATTGGCCTCCATCAGTTCGATAATGGTCAGAACCTTGGAATTCTGCACGCCAAGGCGGGCGCGCAGCGGCAGGCGCTGGCGGTCGGTCGGGCTGCGCACGCGATCGGTCAGCACCTGCTCGCAGACGCGGTTGACGAGGCTCTCGTCGAAATCGTCGCCGATCAGTTTCAGCATCATGTCGAGCGCGGCGGTGCCGCCGGCGCAGGTGTAGATGTTCTGGTCGATCTCGAAGAGGTCGGCGAAGACATTGGCCTTGGGGAACGCCTCGGAAAAGCCCGGCAGGTTCTCCCAATGGATGGCGCAGCGCTTGTTGGACAGCAGGCCGGCGGCGGCCAGGATATGCGCGCCGGTGCACAGGCCGCCGACGGCAACGCCGCGATTGTACTCCTCGCGCAACCAGGCAAAGGCCGATTTGTTCTGGTAGCGCTCGACATTGATGCCGCTGCAAACGATGGCCATGTTCGGCCGGTCCGGTCCGGACATTTTCTTGCGCTCTTCCTCCAGCGAGGTGTTGACGGCGCATTCGACGCCGTTCGAGGCCCGAACCGGCTTGCCGTCGATGCTGGCGAGCCGCCAGCGATAGGCTTCATAGCCGAGCATGCGGTTGGCCGAACGCAACGGATCGAGCGCCGTCGCGAAGGCGATCATGGTGAAATCGGGGACCAGGAAGAATACGAACGATCGCCGGATCGGGTGCTTTACGACGTTCACGGGTAGATCCTCACGCTGCAATGGCGCGAACAGGATGTCGCGATTAGCATAGCGACATCAGGAAAAACGTTTCCTGTCAATTGGCTAGATGGCAACGGAGAGACTTTATTTGCGACACGGGTCGCAAATGGGCAATCGCTATGCGGCGAAGGACACGACATGCCACCGGATTGACCAAACGAGCCTACGCAGTCTGCGCACGAAAACGCCGCCTCGGCAAAGCCGAAGCGGCGCTGGATCGACCTCGAAGCAGCGCGAGGCTGCTTCTACCAGGATCGCTGTCTCAGGCGACAAAGCCGAGGCGCGCGGCAGCCATGGCGCCGGTCTGACCAGGCATGGTGTTGGCCAGACGCTGGCGCTCGAGCGCGGTCGTCAGGTTCATTTCGCGGCGGGCAAAGAGGCGGGCAAAAAGCTTCATGATCATCTCCATTCGGTTGCTCAGACGGGTCGCCTTCGCTTGATGGAGTGGGGCAGCTCGTTTGTTGATGATGATATAGGCTTACGTGAGGGGAAACTAAATCGCAAAAGCGAAGCACTTGATATGAAAAGCGACACGGAATGCGACAAATTTGGGCATTCTGCCCAGGATTTTGGATTATTTACAATGTGTTGATTGCCAATGCGGGCTGCTATGCGACTTGCTCATATGCGGCATGCGACGGCGACATGGCTCGGGAAAATCATTGGAATACAAACAAAAAGGCCTGCCGGGCTGATCTGCGCGGCAGGCCTTCAGCTGTTGATACACACGGTTTACTTTGCTCCAGCCCAAGATCCCACACCATGGCGAGTGCCGGCCTTGGCATCGGCAGCGTCGGGCCAGCCGATATCCTTCTGCAGTTCAATCGGCAGCGCGCGGATGGCGCGTTCCGTCTGGTAGCGGGCGCGGGCCTCGCTGAACTCGGTCGCGATCCGACCGATGGATGACAGGATAGACATCTCATTCTCCTTCGCGTTGGGCCGGGTTGTCCCGGCGCTTGCAGCGTCAGGCGGTACACCGGGTTTGTTTCAGCTTCATTTCGTGTCGATTGCAGGTCCGTGTCATGGTTGTTTCAGGACCACTTCCATGCGTCTTGCCTTCGATGGAGTTGACTATCCTCCCAAACTGATGTTCAATCAAACGAAATGGAATGATGGTTTGCATCAGAAAAATTGAAGGTCGCTTGCCATGAACGCCCCACTCAATCATCCGCTGCCACTGCTCGATCTCGACGTTCTGCGCACTTTCGTTGCAATCGCCGAGACCGGCAGCTTCACCACTGCGGCCAATGCGGTCTTCCGCACGCCGTCGGCCGTCTCCATGCAGATCAAGAAGCTGGAGGATATTCTCGGCCGCTCGGTGTTCGCGCGCGATGCCCGTTCGGTGACGCTGACCACCGATGGCGAGATGCTGCTCGGCTATGCGCGCCGGCTGCTGTCGATCAATCGCGAGGTGGTGTCGAAGTTCATCATTCCAGACATTGTCGGGGTGGTGCGGCTCGGCTCGCCGGACGATTATGGCGAACGTGTGCTGCCGCATGTGCTGAAGCGGTTCGCACAATCGCATCCATCGATCGCCGTCGACGTCACCATCGACCAGAGTGTCAATCTGCGCCGGCGCATGGACGATCGGGCACTCGACATCACGCTGCTCACCAACTCCTACAAGACCAGCGCGATCGGTGCCGAAGTGCTGCTCACAGAGCCGATCGTCTGGGCCGGTGCCAAGGGCGGTTGCGCGCATCTGCGCGAGCCGCTGCCGGTCTCCTTGTGGGAAGAGGGCTGTGCCTGGCGGGCAGGGGCATTGGAGGCGCTTGGCCGCGAGGGCCGTAACTACCGCATCGCCTATATGAGCGCACACACGGCCGGCCAGCGCGCCGCGATCATGGCGGATCTTGCAGTCGCGCCGCTTCCGAAATCATTCCTCGGCAGCGACATGGTCGAGTTGTGCCCGAAGGACGGCATGCCTGACATCGGCACCTACAATCTCGCCATGGTGGTGACGCCGGACGCCAGTGCTCCGGTGAAGGCAGTAGCCGACCATATCCGCGCGACGTTTGAGATGTTCAGGGAAACTGGGAAGTTCTGACCCAAACTACGACCTGAGCGGCGCAACCAGATCGCGAGGGGTTCCGTCGCGGTCTGTCCTCTGCAGCGACAACTCTCCTGCCTTGGCATGGTAACTGCCAGTTTCGTTGGTCAAGAAGGCCACTATACTGTCCCGCGCGCGTCGCGCCTCCGGCATGTCGATCAACGGCCAGACATGGAACATGCCTTGTTCGTGGACGACCTCAATTTCGACGCCGGCCGCGCGCGCCTTTTCCGCGAAGATCAGATTGTCGGGGGTGAGCAGATCACGTGAACCGGTCAGCAGCAGCGTTTTGGGCAGCACCGACAAGTCGCCGTAAACCGGGCTGATGCGCCAGTCGGTGGGATCTATGCCGGCGCTGTAAAGCCGGATCGCCTCGCGGCCGCCGGCAATGCCCAGCCACGGATCGTTGCGTTCAGCCTCATACATTTCTGGGTTGGCGAGCGACACGTCGAGGCCGGGCGAAATCAGCACGTGGCGTGATGGCAAGGGCAGGCCGTCTTGCGCAGCCATCATGGTCAGCACGACGGCCATGTTTCCGCCGGCGGAATCGCCCATGAAGACGATATCATTTGCCCTGGTTTCGCCGAACATCTGGCGGTAGACGGCGCCGACCATGCCGAACATGGCGTGAAAATCGTGTTCGGGAGCAATGGGATAGATCGGCACGGTAATACCGAACCCGAGACGGTCGGCCATGTCGGCGATCAGCCGCCAATGATAGGGTGTGATTTCAAAGACGTAAGCGCCGCCGTGCAGGTAGAGAATCCGCCTCCGCTCACCAGCCTGGGGAGCGATCTCGTAGACGGGAAAGCCGTTGATCGTGCGGGTTGTGATCTCCAGGTGCGACCGCAGCGACGCAGGCGGCTGATGGTTTTCCGTCCTGCGCGCATAGGCGATCCAGCGCTGCAGGTTCTCCGGGCTGGAAAACGCCTTCTTGCGACTGTACCTGAGGACGAACGACACGACGTGGCTTTTGAGACTGGGCATGCAGATACACGGACTTCGGCTGAGCCGACTAAGAGAACCCCCGACTATTTCGAAGATTGTGTCGCCACCAAAAAAGTCAAGATTGATGCAATCTCAACACGGTGGTTTGATCCCAGCTGTCGACAAAGCGTCCGGCCATGAAGTCTCTGGCCTATTGGCGCAGCTCAACGCCGGGGCAGTAATGCGGCGCGCAGCCAATTGCTGGGTGCAGCCGGAGCCGCATTGCGGCCCCGGCGAATACCGAGCAGCTTGCATTTGCCGATGAATTTCATCCGCGCTGCATGCCCCATCCGACCGAAAGCGGCGACACCGGCCAGCCAATGTCCTTCTGGATCTCAGGCGGCAAGCTGTTCAGGATGCGCAGCGACTTTCGCGCTTCGCGTGTTTTCTTGAAGGCCGCACCATAGCGGCCGAGGCTTTCGAACATCGACATCGTGATCTCCTTGGAGCGTTGCGGTGGCCGAAAATTGTTTCCGCCTGCCGTTCGATACCGGTTAAATGCTCCGCCTATGTATCTGGCGGATTTCACGAAAACGCGATTTCGTTTCCAGATCGGTGCGATCTGGAAACATTTGCATACAAATGAAAATGGAAGGTCTGACAGCCTAGCGGAGGCGAGTCATCCCCGCCCGCGCCGCGCGGCGTGGCCTTCGCGCGAACGCCGCCGCGGGGCAGCGTCGCCGGCAATGCCGTCCTCGCTGACCGTCTTGCGGGGTGGCAGTTTCACCGCCGCCGACAGCTTGGGAAACGGATCGATCTTGTTCGGGAGCGCCATGGCATAAACGAAATGTTCCTGGAATTTCGGCTCCAGCGCCGTCTCGATCTTCTCGATCTTGCTAACGGTTTCCTCGATCTCGCGGCGATAGCCACGGTTCAAGAGCGCCATGCGGGCGCCGGCGCCGGCCGCATTGCCAACGGCCGAGACCTTGTCGAGGTCGCAATCCGGGATCAGGCCCAGCACCATTGCGTATTTCGGGTCGATGAACGAGCCGAATGCGCCGGCGAAGTGGATGCGATCGACGTGATCGGTGTGCTGCTTTTCCATCAAAAGCTTGGTGCCGGCATAAAGGGCGGCCTTGGCAAGCTGGATAGCGCGCACATCGGTCTGGGTGATGGTGATCTTGGGCTCGCCTTCCTTCAGCACATAGGAGAAGGTGCGGCCATTGGCGACGACGCGAGACGAGTTGGCGCTCAGCGATCCATCGACGACGCCGTCCTCGGAGATGATGCCGGCGAGATACATCTCGGCGACCACCTCGATGATGCCGGAGCCGCAAATGCCGGTGACGCCGGTCGCCTGCACGCTGTCGAGGAAGCCCGGCTCGTCGGACCAGAGTTCCGAGCCGATGACGCGGTATTTCGGCTCAAGCGTTTCGGGATCGATACGGACGCGCTCGATGGCACCCGGTGCGGCACGCTGGCCACCGGAGATTTCCGCACCTTCAAAGGCCGGGCCAGTTGGCGAGGAGGCCGCCATGACCCGCTGGCGATTGCCGAGCACGATCTCGGCATTGGTGCCGACATCGACGATCAGCATCATCTCGTCCTGGCGGTGCGGGCCTTCCGACAGCGTCACCGCGGCAGCGTCCGCGCCGACATGGCCGGCAATGCAAGGCAGCATATAAAGCCTGGCGCCCTGGTTGAGCTTCAAGCCGATATCCGATGCTTTGATGTGCACGGCGCCGGAGATGGCTAGCGCGAAGGGGGCGCCGCCGAGCTCGGTCGGATCGATGCCGAGGAACAGATGATGCATGATCGGATTACCGACGAAGACGGAATCCAGGATGTCATTGCGCTGGACGTTGCCTTCGGTGCAGACCTTGTCCACAAGCCCCGAAATGGCCTCGCGCACGGCGACCGTCATGCCTTCGCGGCCGTCCGGGTTCATCATTACGTACGAGACACGGCTCATCAGGTCCTCGCCGAAGCGGATCTGCGGATTGGATGTGCCCGACGAGGCGGCGACGCGGCCCGACAGCAACGACACCAGATGCATGGCGATGGTGGTCGAGCCGATATCGCAGGCAAGCCCGTACGCCTCGTTCTTGAGGCCGGGCCACAAAGCGATGACCCGCGCGGTCTCGCTGTCGGTGTCCTTGTGGATGGCGGCGGTCGCGGTCCAGTTGCCCTTGCGCAAAATGCCTTGCACCTGCGGCAACAGATGGAAATCGAAATCGAGGCTCTTGAGGCCCCAGTCCTTCATCAGCGCGATCTTCAGGCGGTCGAGGTCGCCGAGCGGCTTGTGCATGTCGGGTTCTTCGATCTCGACATAGCACATGCGGATTGCCGCATCGCGGGCGATGACCCTGGTGTCGGCGTCCTTGCGGATGGTCTGCGCGTTGATGACGGTGTCCTGCGGCACGTCGACGACGAGATCGCCGAGAATCTGCGCCGAGCAGGACAGGCGGCGCCGCTCGGGCAGCCCACGCACGCGCTCGTAGCGCTCTTCCTTGGCGCCCTTGGGCGAGATGTGGTCGTTGGAGGAAACGATCTTGTGCTTGGCGAAATTGCCTTCCTGCACCTCGATCTGGCAACGCCCGCAAGTGGCACGCCCGCCGCACACGCTCTCGACATAGACACCGAGCTGGCGCGCGGCATCCAGAACCGGCGTGCCGACCGGAAACCGTCCGCGCTTGCCGGACGGCATGAACAGCACGAGCGGATCGGTGATGTTGACGGGAGAGTTCATACGTTCCAGACTTTACTTTCTACGCTGCTCGGGTCTTGGCCACGGCAGCGATGCCGCTGTGTTTCGGTTCCTCCCCAGTCCTAAGCCCATATTGTGTCGGCCAAGCCATGGCTCAACCCCGGGCCATCCGCGCTTCGCGGCCGCCGCGCCTGCGTCCGCCATTGCCATTGCCGTCGCCCGGCGCGTTGACCTGTGTCCGGGCGGCAACGGCCTGGCCGCCTTCAGCAGGCTTGTAGTCCTTGTAGGTCCTGATCCAGTTGGTGCAGTTCTCGTCGGTGCCGTTCAGCACGTTGGCGCCGCGCACCGCTTCCATTTCCTGCGGCCGCACCGGGTTCATGATCGCCGAGGTCATGCCGGCGCCGATCACCATCGGGATGAAGGCGGCGTTGATGCCATGACGGTGCGGCAGGCCGAACGAGATGTTGGAGAGGCCGCAGGTGGTGTTGACCTTGAGTTCCTCGCGCAGCCGGCGTAGCAGGGCAAATACCTGGCGCCCGGCATCGCCCAGCGCGCCGATCGGCATGACCAGCGGGTCGACGACCACATCATGCGCCGGAATGCCGAAGTCGGCACAGCGCTGAACGATCTTCTTGGCGACGGCAAAGCGCACATCGGGGTCCATCGAAATACCGGTCTCGTCATTGGAAATGGCGACGACCGGGACGTTGTATTTCTTGATCAGCGGCAGGATGGCTTCGAGCTTTTCCTCCTCGCCGGTGACAGAATTGACCAGCGGCCGGCCCTTGGCAACCTTCAGCGCCGCTTCGATCGCGGCGGTCACCGACGAATCGATCGACAACGGCAGGTCGACCAGACCTTGGACGATCTCCAGCGTCTGCACCAGCAGCGCCGGCTCGGTGGCGTTGGGATCGACTGCAGTGACGCCGGCATTGACGTCGAGCATGGTCGCCCCACAGGCGGCCTGCTCCAGCGCATCCTTGATGACGGTCTCAAAATTGCCGGCGATCATTTCGGCGGCCAGTTTCTTACGGCCGGTCGGGTTGATGCGCTCGCCGATCACGCAGAAGGGCTGATCGAAGCCGATGATGATTTCTCGTGTCGCCGAGGCGACGATGGTCCGGGTCATGAAATCTCTCCGTCGTGATATAAAGAGTTCTTTATATCGTTATCTGTTTCTGATCAAGCGAATGCTGACGATTCGCGCTGTCAATGCGCGGTCTTGACCATGTCGACCTGGGTTTCGGTGAGGTCGTCATGCAGTATGTGGTCGAGCCGGTCGGCAACGAGCTGGTCGTCGCGGCGGATTTCGCGCTTCCACGGCCGGCGGCCCTTCAGCACGCCGGATTCATCGACGATCTCGGCGACATACTCTTCCTGGCGGTAGGCCATCACATGGACACCGGACACACCGGGAATTTCCTTCACCTCATTGATGATGTCGATGCAGAGCTGCTTGCCTTCCTTCTTCTGATCTTGGGCGCCTTCCAGACGCTTGACGATCTGATCGGGAATGTGAATGCCCGGCACGTTTGAGCGAACCCATCTGGCCGTCTTGGCCGAGGCCAGCGGCCCGACGCCGCACAGGATGAAGCATTTCTCGGTATAGCCGAGATCGCGGACCTTCTGCATGTAGGTGCGGAACATCGGTACGTCGAAGCAGTACTGGCTCTGCACGAACTGCGCGCCGGCGGCGATCTTCTTGCCAAGCCGATAGGGCCGGAAATCGATCGGCGGCGCGAACGGGTTGATGGCGGCGCCAAGGAAAAGCTGCGGCGGCGTCGTGAGTTTGCGGCCGGACAGGAATTTGCCGTTGTCGCGCATGATGCGGCAGGTTTCGAGCAGCGACATGCAGTCGAGATCGAACACCGGCTTGGCGCCGGGCTGGTCGCCGGCCTGCACGCCGTCGCCGGTCAGGCACAGCATGTTGGCGACACCCATCGCAGCACCCCCAAGCACGTCGCCCTGGATGGCGATGCGGTTCCGGTCGCGGCAGGCGATCTGCATGATCGGGGCATAGCCCATGCGGGTCAGCAGCGCGCAGATGCCGACCGACGACATGTGGCAGTTGGCGCCGGAAGCGTCGACGGCATTGATGGCGTCGACCCAGCCGTCGAAAATCCTGGCGCGGTTGTAGACGTCTTCCGGATCGGCGCTGTCGGGCGGATTGAGCTCGGTCGTCACTGCGAACTCGCCGCGTCGCAGAACCCGCTCAAGCCGGCCGCGGGAGGTGTGGCCGGGCAGGGGATCGAGCGGCAAATGGATGCCGGCCGGATTCTCGTCTGGCTGGCGGCCGATCATGCCGACGCTCCGGTGTTGGTAGTGTTGTGGGCCGCATTGCGGGCGGCCGCGGCCTGCGCGGTCACCCGCAGCCAGGCGGAAGTTTCGCGCAAGGACTGATCCACCGGCTTCTGCACGTCCAAAATCTTGTCGCCATGCACCATGTTCCGCGAGCCTTCCCAGGCCTTGACCCAGACGCAAGGCATGTCTGGCTCGACCTCGCAATTGCCGTTGGCGCGGACACCGCCGCAAGGGCCGTTGCGCAATTGCTTGGGGCAGTTCATCGGGCACGACATGCCGGTCGAGGATAGGATGCACTGGCCGCACATGCGGCAGTCGAACATGAATCCCTTGACGCGCTTCTCGACGAATTTCACCGGCCCTTCGACACGGCTGTAGCCGATGCCCTTCCATAGCGGGTGGAGAGTCAGGAACATGTCGGCAAACCTGGCGTAGAACCATTCGAGCAGCCGCGAATGCCGCACCGACCAAAGCCGCACAGCAAACGAGCGCTGCACGCGCCGCTGCGGCGACACGTCGGCCGGCTTGTAGTCGGATTTCGGCGCCGCGTTCTTGACGATGGTCGCCTGGGTCACGCCGGCTTGAGCCGTCGTCGCCGGCATTGATTGGGGATCAGACATTTTCTTTGCCGCCCGCCTTGACCAGAGCGACCAGCCGCTCACGGTCGTATTTCGCGTCAAGTTCCTGAAGGGCTTTCTCGGCCTCGGCTTCAAGATCGTCACCGACCGGGATGGGCTCTGCCTTGCGCCATTCGGCAAGATAGTCGTCGGTGCCGCCGGCGCCGGTGCGCATGGCGCACATGTCGATCGCCTCGGTGAAGCGCAATGGCAGTTCGCGCTTGGCGTTCTGCCGGCCCTTCTTGACGATGACCTGGGCGGGGATGTCGCGCCAGTAGACGACGATCAGATCGGCCATGAATTCCTGCTCCTGGAGAGCGCCGCGCGTCCAATCGGACGCACAAACGATGCTCTACCACCTAACTCTGCTGCGTCGTACTTTCGAGGATCGATTCCGATCTTTTGGGCCGATGCAGTGGTTTCGAGCATTGCCGGAAGCGCTGTTGGGCTGCTTGTTATGGGACGACGCGGGGGCCTTCAAAAACGACGCAATCGACGGCGGCGGTTGAAAGCGGAGTCTTTCAGCACAGGTCAGCCGGCGCGGCCATCGAAGCTGCCGACCAGCTTCCCGTGGAAGCGCACGTAACCTCGTTCGGTCGTGCGTAGATGCCCCGCGACGATCTCATGGAAGCGCGGCAGGCTGTGGAAGGGAACGGCCGGATAGGAATGGTGCTCCGAATGGTATGGCATGTTCCAAGCCACGAAGCGCACCAGCCTTGTGGTGAAGGTGGTGCGAGTGTTCTCGAGCATGTTGGCGACGTGCGGGCACAACGCGTGCTCGGCCAGCAGGTAGGCCCGCAAAAACGGCTGTCCGATCAGCACCGGCACGATCCAGACCCACAACAGCAGCGCCGATTGCGCGGCGAGCGATGCGGCCAGCACCACCGCATAGCCGATCAGGAACAGCCGTGCTTCGGCAACCACCTTGCCGCTGCCCTTGTCCGGTACAAAGCCGTCGCGGTTGCGGCCAGCCGCGTTGGTTGCGACCACGCGGCCCATGGCGATCCAATAGGGGCCGCCGGACAGATAGCGCAGATATTGGCTGACGGTCTCCGGCTTCGGCGCCATCAGTTCGGGGTCGTTTTTCGGGTCGTGCGTATGGCGGTGATGGGCGAAATGGAAATAGCGGAACCATGCCGGCGGCAGCAGGATCAGGAAGCCAGCCACGGCGGCAACAGCGCGATTGAGCCACGCCGTCCTGAACGCCGTTTCATGGATGGTCTCGTGCAACGGCGTGAAGAAGAAGACGATCAGGATTCCCTGCGGCAAGACGAGAAGCGGCCAGAACGGGATGCGGGCGGCGATCAGCGCGCCCAGCAGGATAACCAGCCCGCCATGGACGGCCAGCCGGACGATGCCTGGCCGGTCAAGCCTGGCGGTGAGGTCGCGACGATCCTCGACTGAAAGGCCGGCAATGATGGTGCGGTGGTCGATGTCGCTCATGATGCAATGTTAGTGGCGGGTGGCTGTCCGGTAAATCGGCGCGTCACCAGACGCCGTTCCTTATCCCGGTCCAGAGATAAAACCAGACCGTCGGATGATACCATTGTTTCGAAGGCAGGCCGGGATCCACCGTGCCGAGCTTGCCGGCCAGCGCATCCCTGACCGCTTCGACGCAGATGTCGCGCGAGAACGCCGCCTGCCGCAACGCGTAGCTTGAAATCGTGTCGCCCGGCTGCGGTTTGCCACGCGCCTGCCGCAGCACGCCGCCAGTGTCGACGCCGGCGTCGACGAGATGCACGGTGGTGCCGAAGTTTTCCGCATCGCCTGAAGCCAGCGCCCAGTAGCCGCCGTTCATGCCACGATATTTCGGGGCGATGCCGGCATGGTAGTTGAGGACCGGGCAAGGGATTTTTGCCAGCGTCTGCCGCGACAGCAAGCGGCAGCCGGCGAGCAGCACCGCACCCGGCTGGATTTCCGCGATCGCCTGCAGGCATTCCGGCGCGTTGGCCGACGGGACGTGGATGATCTTTTGCCCATGCTTCGGTTCGGTTTGTAGCTTCCGCTCGGCGGCAAGCCGTGCTGCGTGGCCGGCGAAGAAGCGCTCGCCGAGGCGCGTCAGCATCATCGTGCCGAGTTGACCGATGGCCGAGGCCCAGCCTTGCCGCCGCGCCCGCCCGAAGAGCAATTGCTTTTTGGAGTCAGGGGCTTCGAGGATGACGCTGACCGGACCGAGTTGATCGGCGACGGCGTTGACGATCGCCCAGATATGCGGCCCGCCTTCGGTGACGACGACGATCGTCCGTTGGTTTGTTTTCGACTGTGCCATGCTTCGCGACCTCCGCAAAGACCTGTTCTTTGCGCGCGAATGCTAGGCTGACCGGGTTAACCCTTGGTGATCGGGGCTCAGCGCTTGAGTTCGAGGATGTCGAGCTTCGATTCGTAGTAGGGCGCCGGGAACTCGATGCGCCATTCGCTGGCGCTGTTGCGGAAGGCATAGCCGACCTGATCGCTTTCCGGGCCGCTGCCATAGGGCTTTGCCGGATCGTCGTTGACGTAGAAGGAACCGAGATAGATCGCGCGTTTCTCGCTATCGTCGAAGAAGCGGCCCTTGGTGCGCTGCGAGCCGGTGATCTTTTCCAGTCTCCAGCCGGAACCGTCGTCGCTCACCTTGCATTTGAACCAGCCATAGATGACGAGCGGGCTCAATCCGCCGGCCTTGATGGTGCGGCATTGCCATTTGCCGGTCAGATCCTTGTCGGAGAAGGAAACCAGCGGCTTTGCCAGCAAGGCGTCGAGCTGCTTGACCTCAGCGGGATCGCCGGCCTTCGCCTCGTCAAGCGCTGCCTTGCGCGTCTCGCCATATTTGTCGAGCCGCGCCTTGTCGGCAGCCGTTATCAGCTTCTGCACCTCGCCATCGGCGAACGCGGGCAGGGCAAAGCAGAAGACAACTGCTGCGGCAAACATGAGGCGAGCGATCATTCGTGGAGTTTCCCTTTGATGGCTGGTGCAGCCTGTTTTCTTGTCTGGCGCATACCTTAATGTTTCGCAGCGCTCTGTCATCCGTGCCTGAGCATCGACAGCAGAAACGAGGTGGAAAGAATGCGGATCTTGCTGACGGGATCGTCGGGTTGGCTGGGCAGCGCCTTGTCACCGCGCCTGCGGGCCCTCGACCATGACGTCATCGGCCTCGATCTCGTTCCGTCTTCGGAAACGCCAATCGTCGGCTCAGTCGCCGATCGCGACCTGGTCATGCGGACGGTCGAGGAGAACCGCGTCGGGGCCATCATCCATAGCGGCGCGCTGCACAAGCCTGACATCGAACGTCATCGCAACGAGGATTTCGTCGAGACGAATGTGCGCGGCACGCTCAACCTGCTCGATGCGGCAGCAGCTTTTGGCGTTCAGCGCTTCATCTTCACCTCGACGACATCGCTGATGATTTCCCAAACCATCCGCACCGGCTTCACCGGCGGGGCGCGCAGGGCGGCATGGCTGACGGAAGACATGTCGCCTGAACCGCGCAACATCTACGGCGTCACCAAGCTTTCAGCCGAACACCTCTGCCGGCTCTATCATTTGCAGTTCGGCCTGCCGGTGATCGTGTTGCGCACCGCCCGGTTTTTTCCCGAGGCGGACGACATGGCTCATGTGATCGAACAGTCGGACGCCAACACCAAGGCCAATGAGCTGTTGTTCCGCCGGCTGACGGTGGAGGACGCAGCCGACGCCCACATTGCTGCTCTGGAGAAAGCGCCGCAATTGGGCTTCGACATCTTCATCATTTCGGCGCCAACACCGTTCCAGCCCGACGATTGCGCGGCATTGATCGCCGACGCACCGTCGGTTGTCGCACGCTATTTTCCGGATTATCCGGTGCTCTACGCGAAGAAAGGCTGGACGATGTTTTCGTCGATCGACCGGGTCTATGATGCATCGCGAGCGAGGGACCGGCTGGGTTTCGTCTGCAAGACGAGCTTTGCCGATGTGCTGGCGGCGCTGGCCACCGAATAGAAGCGCAGCTATTGTCCCGAGTGTTCTGCGGAGACGTGTGCTTGGGTATTACGATCCATTTTGAGGGGCAACTGGGCGGCGCGGAGCAGTACGCTGCGCTGTTGCAGGAAGTCGAAGCGTTTGCCATCGCTCGAGACTGGCGATTTCGGCCGATAGACGAGTCCGAAATGGTTCTCAACCGGGTCATCGACGAACGCAGCGTGGACTATATCGGCCCGGTCATGGGGATAGAATGCCTGCCGCATCCCAAGTCGGATCGCCTACGGTTCGAGTTCGACAGGGACCTCTTCATGCAGCAATTTTGCAAAGACCCAGTTTGCCGGATCGGACGCGCACATCGAGATCATTGAGTTGCTTCGCAAAATTGCTCCTCTTTTCCACAAGTTCGACGTCTTTGATGAAGGCGAGTATTGGGAACTGGGCAACCGCTCAATTCTGCAGGCCCACCTCGACACTATCGAAGCCTTGATTGCAGAGGCGTTGCGCAAGGACCCGACAGCAAGGGGGCCGATCCGGTTTGACAACGGCCGCGTTGTCGATTTCGTGTCGGATCCGCAATCCGAGAGCAAATAATCCGAAGTCGGGCGCTTAACGGACTTCTTCTTCTGGATACGAGGCCACCCGCGCGAGTTCGCCAGTCAGGTCACCATAGCCGGTCGAGCGCCGCTCATAGGCGAGGCCGAGCATTTTCGCCGCCTTTTCGGCGACCTTGTCGAGTTCCGGGTCGTTGGTCTGAGCGATATAGATCAGCTTCTCGTAGTTGCCGAAATAGTCCTTGATCAGCTCCGGATGCCTGTCGAGGCCGAGCGGCTTCATGAAGAAGGCATCGAACTGCCGGCACAGGAAGTCGGTCATGTAGAACGACATCATGTCGTCGTCGGCGACTTTCGCGTAGGTATCCATGCCCTGGTAGAAGGCAAAGCAATGCGGCCCGGCCATGCGCTCGACGCCATGCTTCTCGCAGACCCGATCGAGCAAGCCACCCGTGCCGCAATCGGCATAGCCGACGAAGATGTGTTTGTAGCCGTCCGCCCTGGCCTTGGCGATTGCCTTGTCCATGGCCGGCGCGATGCGGTCCGGATAGAAATGGAACTCCGCCGGCAGGCAGGTCAAGTCGAGATGGTCGAGCCCGAGCTGCTCCTTGACCGCCAAAACTTCGCGCGCGATCATCCCGCAGGCGATGACGAGCAGCCTGTCGCCTTGATCGGATTGTTGTTTTCGCGCGGTAGTCATGGAACCAGTCTAATCCATCTTCGTTGCTGTCCAGCGAATTTATATCCTGAGGGAGACACCAATCATGAAATTGTTCCGCGTTGCGCCAATCGCTATTCTCGCCTGCGCCTTGGCTGTTTCGGCCTGCGCCAACACGGTGCGCGGCGTCGGCAAGGATCTCAAATCCACTGCGAAGGCGGTTGACGATACCGTCAAGAAACCCTGATCTGCACGATTTCAAACATTTGGGAATAAAAAAGCCGCACTGCAAGGCGCGGCTTTTTTCGTAGGTGCCGAATTTGTTGGCTCAAGCCGAAGCGCGGACATTGTGCTTGCGCTTCATGAAGTCCTTGGCGGTCTCGACCGCCACCGCGGCGTCGCGGCAATAGGCGTCGGCGCCGACGGCTTTGCCGAATTCCTCGTTGAGCGGTGCGCCGCCGACCAGCACGACATAGTCGTCGCGAATGCCCTTTTCCTTCATCGTATCGATGACGACTTTCATGTAAGGCATGGTCGTCGTCAGCAGCGCCGACATGCCGATGATGTCGGGCTGGTGCTTTTCGATGGCATCGAGATATTTTTCGACCGCATTGTTGATGCCGAGGTCGATGACATCGAAGCCGGCGCCTTCCATCATCATGCCGACCAGGTTCTTGCCGATGTCATGGATGTCGCCCTTGACGGTGCCGATCACCATCTTGCCCTGCTTCGGGGCGCCGGTGGCGACAAGCAGCGGACGCAGGATGAACATGCCGGCCTTCATCGCGTTGGCCGACAGCAGCACTTCGGGAACGAACAGGATGCCGTCGCGGAAATCTTCGCCGACGATGCGCATGCCTTCGACCAGAGCCTCGGTCAGAACCTTGTAAGGCGCCCAGCCGCGCTCGAGAAGGATATTGGTGCCCTCCTCGATTTCTTCCTTCAACCCGTCATAAAGATCGTCGTGCATCTGCTGCACCAACTCGTCGTCGGAGAGTTCCGAAAGGATGATCTCGTCGTCGGCCATTTTTTCTCAGGCTCCTTGCCGGCTACAACTATCGCGGCAGCTTAAAAATATCGCGTCAATACCTAACCCGCACGGGCCGGTTGTCCATAGCTGATTTGCGACTTCCCGCAAAACGAAAGCGACCGTAAATCTCTTGGAATTCTTGTCGATTTTGCGACAGGCGTTGGCGCTGGCGGGCCGTTTCGAATAGGGTGCATGGCTACGATCCGGCCAGAGACCGCAATATGCGGCCGCAAACGGATTTCAGGCCGGCACAAGAGCCCGGCCGGAGTAAATCAGGCCAGAACGAAAGCCAGGGAAGAACGATTATGAGTGAGAACGCGCCGGTCGATCAGGAAGCGTCAAACGCACGGCGCGGGCGCGCTGCCAGCGGTGGCGCCGCAGCCCGACGGGCTGCACGTTCGGGCGGCGGCCCCGGCACACAGCTCACCTATATCAAGCGCAAGATCAACGTCTATGAGGTGCTGGACGAGGAAGGGCTGGCGCTGATCGAAAAGAACACCGACACCGTGCTGGAGGAGATCGGCATCATCTTCCGCGACGACGCCGAGGCACTGCAGCTTTGGAAAGAGGCGGGCGCCGACGTCAAGGGCGAGCGGGTGCATTTCCCCAAGGGCCTCTGCCGCTCGCTGTTGAAGACCGCGCCGTCGGTCTACACCCAGCATGCGCGCAACGCCGAGCGCTCGGTGCAGATCGGCGGCAACGCGACAGTGTTCGCGCCGGTCTATGGACCGCCCTTCGTGCGCGATCTCGACGGCGTCAGGCGCTATGCGACGATCGAGGATTTCCGGAATTTCGTGAAACTCGCCTATATGGCGCCGTCGATCCACCATTCGGGCGGCACGGTTTGCGAGCCGGTCGACGTGCCGGTCAACAAGCGCCATCTCGACATGGTGTATAGCCATATCAAATATTCGGACAAGCCGTTCATGGGCTCGGTGACCGCGCCCGAGCGCGCTGAAGATACGGTGGCGATGGCCAAGATCGTGTTCGGTGACGATTTCGTCGAGAACAACACGGTGCTGACCAGCCTGATCAACGCCAACTCGCCGATGGTCTTCGACGAGACCATGCTGGGGGCGCTGAAGGTTTATTCGCGCCATAACCAGGCCTGCATCGTCACGCCGTTCATCCTTGCCGGTGCGATGAGCCCGGTGACGGTCGCCGGCACGCTGACCCAGGTTTTGGCCGAGGTTCTGGCCGGGGCGTCGTTCACACAGCTGATCCGGCCGGGTGCGCCGGTGCTGTTCGGCACCTTCGCCTCGTCGATCTCGATGCAGTCGGGCGCGCCGACCTTCGGCACGCCGGAGCCGTCGCTGGTCTCGTATGGCGCCGCACAACTTGCCCGCAGGCTCGGCCTGCCGTTCCGCACCGGCGGTTCGCTCTGTGCTTCAAAAATCCCCGATGCGCAGGCGGCCTATGAAAGCGCCAACACGCTGAACTCGACGATCCTCGCCGGCACCAACTTCGTGCTGCATTCGGCCGGCTGGCTCGAGGGCGGTCTCGCCTCCTGCTACGAAAAGTTCATGATGGACATCGACCAGCTCGGCATGACGCAGAAGTTCTCCGAGGGTGTCGACCTGTCGGAAAACGGTCAGGCGATGGATGCCATCCGCCAGGTCGGCCCGGGCAGCCACTATCTCGGCTGCGATCACACCCAGGCCAATTTCCAGACCGCGTTCTACCGTTCCAACATCGCCGACAACAATTCTTACGAGCAATGGCTGGCCGAAGGCGAAAAAACCGCGCCGCAGCGCGCCAACGAGCTCGCCCGCCGCTGGCTGGAAAGCTACGAGGCGCCGCATCTCGATCAGGGCATCGACGACGGACTGAAGGACTTCATTGCCAGGAAGAAGGCGTCGATGGCCGACGCCTTCACCTGAAAGGAGCCCGAATCAGGCGGGGCTAAAGTCGCCAACATCATCCACAAGGAAGTCTGGCGGAGTGCCTTCTCCGATCCGGACAAGAAGGGATGATCCCGAGCGCGGCATGACTGAAACAATCGCGGCTGCGCTTTCCGCCCACGGCCTTATGCTTCGCGGCGGCTTCAATTTTGCAGGCGCTGAGGAAACGCCTTCCGGTTTCTCCGGCGCTGCCGTCAGATCCGTTCTGCTGGTGGGGCAGGCGGGTGCCGCACCTTGGCCGCACTTCCTGCGCTGGCTGGAGAAACAGTCACAGCCGATCGCCGATCCGCTCGACAGATGGTCGCGCGAAGTGATCGGCGCCGTGGCCGAAAGATTCGGGGCACGCGCGGTGTCGCCGTCCGACAGGCCTTATCTCCCGTTCCAGCAATGGGCGATGCGTGCGGAGGGGCTGAAGCCGTCACCGCTCGGCATTCTCATGCATCCGCAATACGGGCTCTGGCATGCCTATCGCGGCGCGCTGCTGTTCGAAGACGAAATCGCGCTCCAAGAACCCCGCGACGTGATCCACCTTTGCGACACATGTGTCGCAAAACCTTGCCTGAAATCCTGTCCGGTCGAGGCCTATTCTGCGGATGGTTTTGCACATGAGACCTGTCTGGCCCATGTGCGCGGGCAAAACGGCATGCCTTGCCGGACCGGCGGCTGCCTCGATCGCAACGCCTGTCCTTACGGTACCGATTATCGCTATCCGGCCGAGGTTCAGGCCTTTCACATGGCAGCATTCGCGCGTCTGTAGCGTCGCCGAATGCCGCACGAAATCTTGAAGCAGATCGCCTCATTACAGCTTGCCGCGACGGTCACCGCGGGTATCTATCGCACGTCAGATCAACGGAGCGGATGATGGCCACGCAAGCGATGCAGATCAAGACAAGCGACGGCATTGCCAAGGCCCGGCTGTTCCGTTCGGCGGCCCCAGCCAGGGCAGCGATCATCCTCTACATGGACGTTTTCGGTCCGCGACCGGCGCTTGATCAGATGGCGGAGCGGCTTACGGGCGAGGGCTATGCGGTGCTTGTGCCGGACCTCTTTTACCGCAATGCGCCCTACGGTCCGTTCGACCCCAAGACTGCGTTCGGCGACGAGAGGAGCAAGGCCGCCATCACAGGTCTCCTGGGCGGCACGACCCAGGAGATGACGATCCGCGACAGCGGCGCGTTCCTCGATGCACTTGCTGCGCAAGGCCTGGCCGGGCCGGTTGGCATTGTCGGCTACTGCATGGGCGGGGCGCGGGCGCTGAACGCGGCGGCCAGCTATCCCGACCGCATCGCCGCCGCGGCCAGTTTTCACGGCAGCAATCTGGCCGGTGACGCAGCCGACAGTCCGCACCGGAAGGCCGCCTCGCTCAAGGCAAGGATCTATATCGGCACTGCCGGTGTGGACCGCAGCTTTCCGCCGGAGCAATCGGCGCGGCTGGCCGAAGCACTGCGCGCCGCCGAGGTTGATCATGTCATAGAGAACTATGCCGGCATGGCGCATGGCTGGTGCATGCCGGACCATAGTGCCTTCGATGCAGCCGGCGCCGAACGCCACTGGAAGCGGCTGACGATGCTGTTTGCGGAGACGCTCGGCCAAGGCATGCCAACCATTACGACGTGATTGCCCGCCAAAAAATTCTTTCCATCGCCCCAAGGAACCGCCATTAGCCTTCGTCCAACAGGCAAATGATGGCGATGATGCTGGACGAAAGCGAAGCCTCCGACGCCGAACTGATCGGGCGGGCGAAGGGCGGAGACAGGGGTGCTTTCGGCAAGTTGCTCGAAAGGCACTATGGTTTCGTCTATCGCGCCGCCTATCGTTGGTGCGGGAAAAAGGCCGACGCCGAAGATATCGCCCAGGAAGTCTGCGTCCGGCTCGGCCGCGCGATCCGCGACTATCACGGCAGTGGTGCCTTCACAACGTGGCTCTACACCATGACGCTGAATGCGGCGCGCGACATGATGCGCAAGACCGCCCGCGACACTGCCAAGACCGAGGCGTATGGCGCCTATGCGCTGATTTCGGGAGAAATCTCGGTAGAGCCGGAAGACCCAGCCGAGGCGCTCTGGTCAGCGGTGCGCAAGCTGCCGGACAAGCAGCGCGATGCGGTGCTGCTGGTTTATGGCGAGGGGCTGAGCCACGCCGCCGCCGCCGAGGCGATGGCAATCTCGGAGGCAACGGTTTCCTGGCACATCCATGAAGCGAAGAAACGGTTGAAGACGCTAATGCGTTCAGCCGGGGAAGTGTGACCATGGTCGACGACAATCAACTGAACAGGCTGCGCGATATCGCAGCACCGGCGCCCGACGCCGATGCAAAGGCGCGTGCCCTCGAGGCCGCGCTGCGCGCCTATGACATGGAAGAAAAAACTTTGCCGGCCGCCCAAGGATCGGTGAGCGGGCTTCGTCTCACAGAGCGAGCACAAAGGCTCTGGAGCGAAATCATGCAAAAGAAACTCTTCGCCACGCCGGCTATTGCCGGGCTCGTTGCCCTGCCGATCGCCGGATATGCCACCATCTACATGTTGGGGGAATCCAAATTCGGCGGGCCCAAATTCGGCGGGGACGATAAGATCACCGAAACGCTGGCTGACAAGCCGGCGACCGTCAAACCGCCGGTCGTTGCCGAAGCGGACAAGCAGAAGAAGGCGGACGCCGACAGTGAAAGCCGCGACACCGGCGAGGCGCTTGTAGCGCCGACATCGCCGCCGAAAGCGAAATCGACCGCAGTCGGCGGGTTGACGCAGCAGGACGTGCTCAGCCGCAATGCTCCCGAACCGGCGCAGAGTGGCGGCGCAAGCTCCGCGGCTCCGGCAGTCGATGGTGGCGCGCGGGTCGGACGCATGCCTGGCACAGTTGCCGAGTCCAAGCTGATGGCACAGCAGCCCGCCGCTGCGCCGGCCGACCAGATGCTGCCGCAAGAGGAAAACCACGACCGCATCGAGGATTTCAAGACCAATCCGGTGCACGCCGCACTCGAAGATCCGGTCTCGACGTTCTCTATCGACGTCGACACCGCTTCCTATTCCTTCGTGCGGCGCTCGCTGAAGGAAGGTTTTATCCCGCAGGCCGATACGGTGCGCGTCGAGGAGATGGTCAACTACTTCCCCTATGACTGGAAAGGCCCGGACTCCGCCTCGACGCCGTTCAACTCGACCGTCAGCGTCATGCCGACGCCGTGGAACGAGCACACCAAGCTGATGCATGTCGCCGTCAAGGGTTTCGACGTGAAGCCGGCCGAGCAACCCAAGGCCAATCTGGTCTTCCTGATCGATGTGTCGGGCTCGATGAACGAGCAGGACAAGCTGCCGCTCCTGCAGTCGGCCTTCCGGCTGCTGGTCAACAAGCTGAGACCTGACGACACCGTCTCGATCGTCACTTATGCGGGCGATGCCGGTACCGTGCTGGAGCCCACCAAGGCTTCGGAAAAGGACAAGATCCTCGCTGCCATCGACAATCTGACATCCGGCGGCTCGACGGCAGGCGAGGCCGGCATCAAGGAAGCCTACAGGCTGGCGCAGAAATCCTTCGTCAAGGACGGCATCAATCGGGTGATGCTCGCCACCGATGGCGACTTCAATGTCGGCCAGACCGACGACGACGACCTGAAGCGGCTGATCGAAAAGGAGCGCAAGACAGGCGTATTCCTGTCGGTGTTCGGCTTCGGCCGCGACAATCTGAACGACCAGATGATGCAGACCATCGCCCAGAACGGCAATGGCACCGCTGCCTACATCGATACGTTGGCGGAGGCCGAGAAGGTGCTGGTCGAGGATGCCTCCTCGACACTGTTCACCATCGCCAAGGACGTGAAGATCCAGGTCGAGTTCAACCCGAACAAGGTCTCGGAGTACCGGCTGATCGGCTACGAAACCCGCGCCTTGAACCGCGAGGATTTCAACAATGACCGCGTCGATGCCGGCGAGATCGGCTCAGGCCATTCGGTTACCGCGATCTACGAGATCACGCCTAAGGGCAGCGGCGGCGAACAGATCGACCAGCTGCGCTATGGCCAGGCCTCGGTGAACAATGGCGGTGTCGCCAATGCCGACGAATATGCCTTCGTCAAGATCCGCTACAAGCTGCCGAACGAGGACACTTCGAAGCTGATCACCACGCCGGTGACCTCAGCCAACGAAGTGGCGTCGTTCGACCAGGCCAGCACCGACCAGCGTTTCTCCGTTGCCGTCGCTGCCTTCGGCCAGAAGCTGCGCGACGAGGATGCGACCGCGAAGTTCGGCTACGACAAGATCATGGAGATTGCCACCACCGCTAGAGGAGCCGACCCGTTTGGATACCGGTCCGAGTTCCTCTCGCTTGTGCGCCTTGCCTCGGCGCTCGGCGGTAACCGGTAGTGGCAATGACGGCCGGTTTCTTTCAGATGGGATCGTTCTGATAGGGGGAGCGGGCCTACGGGCGGGTGAGGCAGGCCGGCGAGGGAAACCTTGCCGGCCTTTTTTCCGCGGCTGCACTGCTTCGCGCGGACCGCGTCGCAGACGAAAGCGTCAGGCGCGTCCGCGGCGCCGCTCGCGGCGGGCTTCGCTGGTCTCGGCGACGTTGACCGTCGCCTGCTTGTTGCGCATCGGGCCGATGCGTTCGACGATCTGCTCGACGGTCGGGCGGTCCGACTTGGTGTGCGCATCGAGCGCCTTGCGCATGGCGGCAAGGTGCTGGAACGAGGTGCCGCAGCAGCCGCCGACGATTTTGGCGCCGGCATCGACGGCTAGGCGCACATAGTCGGCCATCAGCTCGGGTGTGCCGGAATAGTAGATCTCGGCGCCGCGAAATTCGGGAATGCCGCAATTGCCCTTGACGATCACCGTTGCTTCCGGCTTCGCCTCGGTCATGTCGAGCAGCGAGGCGAGAATGTCGGAGGCGCCGACACCGCAATTGGCGCCGACCCCGAGCGGTGTCTGCGACAGGCCATCGACGACGCCGTGGATGTCCTTCGGCAGCAGTCCCATCATGGTGCGGCCGGCGGTGTCGAAGGAGCCGGTATAGGTATACGGCAGGCCGACGCGGATGGCAGCTTCGGCGGCGGCGCGGATTTCGTCAGGCGCCGACATGGTTTCGATCCAGGCGACTTCGGCGCCGCCGGCCTTCAGGCCCTCGATCTGCTCGGCAAAGGCTTCGACCGCCTCGTCATAGGTCATGGCGCCGAGCGGCACCAGCAGCTCGCCGGTCGGGCCGACGGAGCCGGCCACGATCACCTTGCGGCCAGCCTTTTTTGCAACGGCGCTTGCGATCTCGGCGGCGCGCTTGTTCAGCGCGTAAACCCGGTCCTGCGCATGGTGCAGCTTCAACCGGTGACGAGTGCCGCCAAAAGAGTTGGTCAGGATGATGTCGGCGCCGGCATCGACAAAGTTCTGGTGCAGGCTCGTGATGGTGTCGGGCGCGGTCTCGTTCAAGAGCTCGGGAGCCTCGCCGGCTTCAAGGCCCATGGCGAACAGATTGGTGCCGGTGGCGCCGTCGGCGAGCAGGACGCCCTTTTCGGCAAGCAGAGCGTCGATCGGATTGGTCATGTGAAATACGCCTTCCCGGAAGAATAACTGAGATAAGGATATAAAGAATTCTTTATGTGCCGTCAATGTCGGCACGGAGAGCAACCGGTCAAAATCGCATCTCCGCCAGCTTTCGCGTGAAGCTGGCCGCCTCATGCGCGTTGACGTCCGCGGCGCGGATCAGATTGTCGAAATGGCTGGTCAGGATGCGGATCGGCTGGGTGGCGTTCAGCACCAGATACATGTCGCCGACGTAAATGGCGGCGCGATAGGGCCCGAAGATGGTGTAGGGGATCGAATAGCGCATCCGCCCATCATAGAGAAACAGGCGGAAGGTTGGATAGAGGTCGTCGAGCAGCGTCGCCATATGCAGGAGCTGCTGGTGGCGGTCGGCCTCCGGAAAGCGGTCCCACACGCCCAGCCCGCGCGCGAAGATCTCCAGCGTGTGGCGCGGCATACAGACTTCCATGTCGGTTTCGGGCCGTCGGTTGTAGTCGATGCGGTACTGCGTTTCGCCGGCCTGTGCCTCGCGGCTCTTGTTGGCGATGACGGCTTCGTAGTCGACAAGCGCTTCCGTGCGCAGAAGATCGGGAATGCCGGCCGGCACGTAGCGGATTTTCGTTCCCGCCGCCTCGGCATGCCAGCGAGCCAGCAGCGTGCGGTCGAAGCCGTCCGGCGCCTCCTCGATCTCAAGGCTCTCTCGGATTTCACCGGTGACGCCCTCGTCGTGGCTGAGGCCGAGCAGCCAGTCGAGCGAGACTTTGAATTCGGCGGCGATGTTGAGCAGCGTTTCAGCACGAGGAAGGCGGGTCGAGGCGCCGGAGAGCAGCTGCGACAGCGCCGACCGGTCGATGCCAACCGCGGCGGCGAAGGCCGACTGGTTCAAATCGGACCTTGTCAAGAGCATTTTCAGGCGCTCGCGAAAGATCGTCGACAGGTCGCGCTTGTCCAAATCGCCATCCCATTCGATGGGAGGAAAAATTTGCGCTGAAGCCGCGAACGCGGAGCTTCAGGCGTAAATGAATCCTCTGCGTTGTTTACAATGCATAACATATGCAGCTGAAAATGCGCAATCGCAACAGTTTGTGCGCTTTATCGCGTTGCAGCAATGCAACGCTCCTGACACAATGTTGTCAGGAATCAAACGGGTTCCGGCGACTGGAAGGCAGTGGTCGATAGCATGACGAGCACGGGCAATAGGCGACACGGCGCAGCGGCCATCGAATGGCCGACCGTGTTTCTCGCATTTTTCTGCTACGGCGGCTGGCTCGCTACCGGCTTTCTGCTCTGGCCCTCTTACCCGCTATTGGCGCTCGCCCTTCTGGCCCTGATTGCGGCGCTGCAATCCTCGCTGATGCACGAGGCCCTGCATGGCCACCCAACCCGGAACGCGCGGCTCAACGAAGCCTTTGTGTTCCTGCCGATTGGGCTTGTCTGGCCGTTTCGCCGGTTCAAGACCATTCACCTGCGCCACCACGCAGACGAGCGCCTGACCGATCCGCTCGACGATCCCGAAAGCTATTACAAGGCGCTCTGGCAGCACGAGGAGCTGCCGTCGGCTATGAAATTCCTGCTGAAGGTCAATAACACGATGATCGGGCGTTTGGTGCTCGGTCCGTGGCTTTCCTGCATCGGCTTTTTCATTGACGACGCCAGGCAGGTTGCCGCGGGCGACAATTCCATCCGTAAGGCATGGCTGCTGCACGCGATCGGCCTCGCCGTAGTGTTGCCTGTCGTGCAGTTCGGCTTCGGCATGCCGTTATGGCTCTACATACTGGTGCCGGTGTGGCTTGGGCAGTCGCTGATTTCGATCCGCACCTACGCCGAGCACCAATGGTCGGAACATCCGGAAGGCCGCACGATCATCGTCGAGCGCTCGCCGCTGTCCTTCCTGTTCCTCAACAACAATCTGCATTTCGTCCATCACAAGACCCCGACGGTGGCCTGGTACAGGCTGCCGAAACTGTTTCGCGACCGCCGCGACGAGTGGCTGCGGATGAACAATGGCTACGCCTATCCGAACTATTTCGCGCTGCTCAGGGCCTATGCCTTCAAGGCGAAGGAGCCGGTCGTCCATCCCGTACTGCGGCGCATGCCGGAACCGGGCCGTGCGTTCAAGCCGCGCGTCAGGGCACGCAGCCTCAATGGACTTGGCAGCGCACCGGTACCCGCCGAGCCGCCGAAAGAATGATTCTTGCGTTGTTGCAGGCGGTTCCGCGCGGACGACGCTTTCCTGAACTTGTCAATTTCCCGCATAACGGTCAAATCCCCGGCATGAGCGAATTCATTGCGGCTTTGCCGATGTACGACTGGCCGGAAGCGCGGGACGAGGTCGACGCGCAATGGGCGCGGCTGCGCGATCTTTTCAGACAGAAAGGCATCGATGCGCCGGAGACGATCATCCGCCGCAATGGCGATTTGCCTCCAGTGCGTGGCGGTATCCGCGACGATCAGGGGAAACTCATTGCGTCCGATCCGGCGACATTGCCGCCGGACGAGCTGGATTTTCACCGGCTCTGGCTGCACCCGGCGCTGCTCTTTGCGCAAACCTGCTGGGGACCGATGGAACTCGGCCTGTCGCAGCGTGTCCAGCTCGTCGGCCAGCCGCGTTACGACGCTTTCGAAGGCGGACAGGGCGAACTCTATTCGAGCGCCATCGTCATGAGGGCGGGCGAGGCACACCCGGCAAGGTCGCCGGCCGACGGCGGCGCCGTCATTCCGCTCGATCTGCTGCGCAGCAAGCGTTTCACCTTCAACAGCCTCGATTCCATGTCGGGCATCATCGCGCCAGCACGCGACCTGCAAGCATTGGGCGAGAGTTTGGATATCTTTTCCGGGCTGAGCGAGAGCTGCGGGCACCGCGCTTCGGTCGTTGCTGTTGCCGAGGGTAGGGCAGATGTGGCGGCGATCGATTGCGAGAGCTGGGCGCTGGCGCAACGTTTCGAGCCTGCGGCGCAGAAGGTGACGGTCGTCGGCTGGACAAGGCGGCGCAAAGGCTTGCCGTTCATCACGGCCAGGACGACGCCGGAAACGATCGTCGCCGCGATGCGCGAAGCGATCGCCGCGTTCACGTAAAGCGCGTCGCGTTCGGTCGGCCTCATGCGACGCGCTTAAATTCCTGTTTATGCATGTCGTTATCGCAAAACCGCGGCACATTTTTGCGCGACATGCATTAGCTTCGCTCAGCCGCCAAGCAGCCGATTGTCGAGCGGGTAGGTCGAAAGCTTCTCGCTGCCGGTCTCGGTGATCAGGATCTGTTCTTCGATCTTGACGCCTTCGTAGCCGCCAAGCCGGCCGATATAGCTCTCGACGCACAGCACCATGCCAGGTTCGAGCATTCCGTCGGGCGTGTCGTCGGTCCAGTCGCTAGCATGCGGCAAAGTCGGGTATTCGTCGGCAAGGCCGACGCCGTGATAGAGCACCCCGTAACGGGCCGGGAAGCAATCTCCCGGCGGCACTGACGAGCGCTCGACGAGGCCGCGAAACGATACGCCCGGCCGCATCAGCTCCGTGTTGTAGGCGATCTGGTCGGCGGCGATGCGGAACAGGTCGCGCTGCTCCTGCGACGGCGGCGCGTCACCGCAAAGCCAGGTGCGCGAAAGGTCGGCGCAGAAGCCGTAAGGACCGATCAGGTCGGTGTCGAAAGCGACGAGCTCGCCGGTCTCGATCATCCGCGACGAGCACTCCTGGAACCATGGATTGGTGCGCGGACCCGACGACAGGAGCCGGGTTTCGATCCATTCGCCGCCGCGCGCGATGTTGCCGCGATGGAGTTCGGCCCATAATTCGTTCTCGGGGATGCCAGGCCTCAGCGCCTGCTCCATCTCGCCCATCGCCGCCTCGCAAGCGACGATCGCCCGGCGCATGGCAAGGATCTCGTCGGGTGATTTTATCAGCCGCGCATTTTCCATCACCGCCTCGCCATTGCCGGTCGAGATGCCGAGACGGGCAAGCTCTTCGATGCCCTCGGGATTGATGTGATCGACTGCGATGCGGCGATTGCCGCCGCCGTGTTCCAATACCAGCTCGGCGATGCCGGCTGCCCAGCGGCGGACTTTTTGACCGGTCAGCTCGCCGCTGTAGAGGTAAGCCCACGACACCGCCGGCCGCACCTCGTCGACGACGCCGGAATGATCGGAAAGGTGCTCGCAGGAGAAATAGTCGAACAGCACCACCGGGCCATCGGTGGCGACGAAACAATGTCTGGTCCGATTGTGTGCCACCCAGAGCTGCATGTTGGTCGCATCCGTGGCGTAGCGGATGTTGACCGGATCGTAGAGCAAGGCTCCTGCATAGTCGCGGCGCTTCAGCTCGGCGCGGATGCGCTCGAGCCGGTATCGGCGCATAGCGGGCAGGTCAGGAGCAGCAATGCCCGCCGCCTGCCATTCGGCTTCCGCCAGCGCTCCATAGCCCAGCGCATGCTGGTTGAGTTCAGCGGCCTTCAGCCGCGATTTCTTGCGCAGCACATCTTTCGAGCCGTCCGGCTCGAACGGCATGATCTTGCGGTGATGACGGGGCCGGTCAGTCGGGTTCCTGTCCACCCTCGGCTCCTCCGCTAACGCCTTCTTTGGGCGCCGTGGCTCCTCCCACCGCCATTCTCTTCAATTTTACATAGGCGCCGGGCCGGACGGACTTGTCGGTGCCACGCAACAGCGGAACCATCATTTGCCGCGGCTGGCCGTCCGGTTCATAGCCGGCCGCTTTGAGCTGCTCCAAAATGACCGGCCGCGGATCGTCGCGGTCAAGCCAGACGAGTACGGCCGGCTCCTGCATCAGCATTTCGAAATTAGGCACTTCCTGGTCAAGTGCGACCAGTTTTTCGTCGACCAACCGCAGGTTTCCGACCCATGCACCATCAGATATTGCGGTTTTGACCGGTCCGTCCGCAGTCAGTTGGCGATAGAGGGCGGGGTAATCCACGCGGATCATCCGCGACAGGCCACTGGTCCCGTTTATCTGGACGTACCAGGTGGCGGGCGCCAGCAGCACGGCGATGATCGCTCCAGCCGCGATCACCAGGAGCTGCGCATTCCTGCCACGCGGCGCCAGCCGTTCCATTGTGGCGACGATGGCCAGCGGCAGCAGGAACAGGACGGGCAGCAGCCAGCGGTCCTTTACCACCGTCACACCGGTGGCCAGTACAAGTATTGCCAGCATGGCCAAGCCGAGCGCCAAGGTACGCCACAACAGAATTTCCCGGGCCGGACCTTTCGGATGCAGCTCGGAGAAACGGAACTTCGCCAGGCCGAAAGCCAGGGCGGAAACGAGCACCGGCAAGATCGCGAAATTGAAGGTGCCCATGATAAACTTGCCGGCGCCGACAAAGGCCGCCGCCACGCGCCCTTGTTGGGTGTCTATTCCGAACTTCTCGCCTCTCGACAATAAATCGGCGGGATGCATAAGGCTCCAATAGGTGGTTGGCGCCAGCACCAATATCGCGACCGCTATGCTGATGGCGAACTTCGGATCAAGGATCGCGCTGCGCCATTCGCGCAGCGACAGCGCCGCCGCAACAAGGGCGACCACGAGGAAGACATCATTATATTTGGCAAGAATTGCCGCCGCGGTGGCCAGGCCAAACGCCGCATAGGCGATCACGCTTCGCCGCTCGAGAAGACAGGCCATTGCGAGCAGGAGCAGCGAGCAAAAGCCGACGACGGCGACGGAATGCGACAAGGCGCGCTGCGATTCCCAGACGATCTGCGGGATCGTAAACAGGCCGAACATGGCCGCCGCCGCTGTCGCTTTGGTGTAGCCGAACCGTCGCATGGCGGCGAACGCGCTGCAGGCGGCGAGGAACAGCACGGAGTATTTGACGAGCTTCAGCGTGAAGATACCGGTGCCGAAAACATGCGCGGCCAGCCAGTTGATCCAGGTGTAGAGGGGTGGTTGCGAGCCGCCATATCCAGCCCAGAGATATGGAACATAGATCAGCTGCTCCGCATCATCGATGCCGACACCGGTTCCCGCCCAAGAGCTCAACAGGGACAGTATGATGGTCTGCAAGGCGAAGTAAGCCGCGACCATGACGATCGCCGCCGGGAACGGGCCGATCCGTCCCTCGGCCAGCCACTCGGCCCATCTCAGATTGTACTTCAATGAAATCTCATCGCCCTTGCCAGCAGATTGTTGCCGGCTGCGCTAGCATGAAGAGCATCCTCCGCACAATGCGACCGCCTGGCTGCACCTATGTCCTCATCTTTTCGCCGCTCGGGTCGAAGGGCGGCTCGACGTTGATGCGTGCCGGCCGCCGGTGCCCGAGGATTTCGATTTCGAACAGCCCGGCGCTCTCGTTTTCAGCAAGTGCTGCCGGTACATAGCCTTGCGCCATCGACTTCTCGACATAATGCGCATAGCCGCCGGAGGTGACCCAGCCGACAACGCGCCAGTCGCCGTCGACAATGCCGCGCACGGCAGATGCGCCTTCGGCGGCGTTCGAGCCGCGCACTTCCCTGCCGCCCGCGTCGAAGCGCGGCGCGCCATAGCCATGCGGCTTTTCCACGGTGCCGTAATCCTTGCCGCCGACCTTGGCCCAGATCGGCTCGTCGCCCATGACGTCTGCATCCGCTGCATCGACGACAAAGGAAACGCGGCGCAGCTTCGGCCCCGCCGCCTGTACCCTGGCCGCTGCCTCCCGGCCGATGAAATCGTTCTTCTCCAGCTTGATGAAGCGGTCCATCGAGCCTTCGAACGGTCCGTAGATCGGACGTAGCTCGCGGAACCAGGTCGGGAAGTTCTTCTCAAGGCGCATAGAGAGCAAAGCCCGCATGCCGAAATCGACAAGGCCAAACTCTTCGCCAGCCTCCTTGATCGCCCTGTAGACAAGGCGCTGGTAGGCAGGCGCCATCCATATCTCATAGCCGAGGTCGCCGGTGTAGGTGATGCGGTTGACCATGCACGGCGCGCCGCCGACCGCCATCTCGCGGAAATCCATGAAGCGGAAGGCCTTGGTCGAGATGTCGACATCGACCAGTTTCTGCAGCAGGTCGCGGGATTTCGGCCCGGCGATCGACAACCCGACCAGCGTCTGGTCGAAGCGATGGATGCGGATGCTTCCATCCTTTGGCAGATGCTTTTCGAACCAGCGCATGTGGTATTTTTGCGCGGACGAAGAACCCCAGATCATGAAGCGGTCCTCCCCACCTCTTGGGCCCGCCTTGGCGATGGTGAAGTCGCCGATCAGTCTGCCGAACTCGTTCAGCATCGGCGTCAGTACGATGCGGCCGGTCTTCGGCATGCGATTGGTCATCAGCCGGTTGAGGAAATCCTCGGCCCCTGGTCCGGAGACTTCGTATTTGGCGAAGTTGGCGATCTCGGTGACGCCGACCCTCTCGCGGGTGGCTCGCACTTCCTCGCCGATCGGGCCAAAATCGTTGGAACGGTGGAAAGACACGATGTCCTTCGGCTCCGAACCTTTCGGCGCGAACCAGAGCGGGGTTTCGAGACCCCAGCTGTCGCCCATGACGGCGTTGTTGGCGATCATCGTGTCGTAAAGCGGGGTCGTCTGCGCTGGTCTTGCCGCCGGCAATTCCTCGTTGGGAAAGCGGATGGAGAAACGGCGCGAATAATTTTCGCGCACCTTTGCGTTGGTATAACGCAGCGTTGCCCATTCGCCGAAGCGCGCAACGTCCATGCCCCAGACGTCGAAGCCGGGGTCGCCATGGACCATCCAGTTGGACAGCGCGAGGCCGACGCCGCCGCCCTGGCTGAAGCCGGCCATGACGGCACAGGCGCACCAGAAATTGGTCAGGCCCTGCACCGGGCCGACCAGCGGGTTGCCGTCGAGCGCAAAGGTGAAGGGGCCGTTGATGATCTGCTTGATGCCGGCCTTTTCGATGCCGGGGAAATGCTTGAAGCCGATCTCGAGCGACGGTGCGATGCGGTCGATGTCGGGCTGCAGCAGTTCGTGACCGAAATCCCACGGCGTGTTGACCGGCGACCACGGCTTGCAGGCCTTCTCGTAGGTGCCGAGCAGGATGCCGTTGCGTTCCTGGCGGGTATAGATCTCGCCCTTGAAGTCGAGGACGCCGATCATTTCGCGGCCGGTCGACTTGTTGAATTCCTCGACCTCCGGCATCGGCTCGGTCAGGAGATACATGTGCTCCATGGCCAGCACCGGCAGCTCGACGCCGACCATGCGGCCGATCTCGCGCGCCCACAGGCCACCGCAGTTGACGACATGCTCGGCTTTGACCGTGCCTTGCTCGGTGACGACGTTCCAGGTGCCGTCGACCTCCTGCGTCAGTTCGACCACGCGGTTGCGCAACACGATCTCGGCGCCCAGCTTCCTGGCGGCCTTGGCATAGGCGTGGGTGGTGCCAGAAGGATCGAGATGGCCCTCGACTGGATCCCACATGGCGCCGACGAAATTCGTCTCGTCCATCAGCGGGAACATTGCCTTGGCTTCGGATGGCGTGATCAGTTCGGTGTCCATGCCGAGATAGCGGCCCTTGGCGTGGGCGAGCCGAAGGAAGTCCATGCGCTCGGGCGTGTCGGCCATCATCACGCCGCCGGTCAGGTGCAGCGAGCAGGACTGGCCGGAAATCTCTTCGATCTCCTTGTAGAGCTGCACCGTATAGGCCTGCAGCTTGGCGACGTTGGGATCTCCGTTCAGCGTATGGAAGCCGCCCGCCGCATGCCAGGACGAGCCGGAGGTGAGCTCCGAACGCTCGATCAGCATGATGTCGGTCCAGCCAGCCTTGGCCAGATGATAGAGCACCGAGCAGCCAACGACCCCGCCGCCGATGACAACCGCTTTTGCATGAGATTTCATGAAGATAGTTCCGTTTTTGAAGAGATTGAATCGAGTGAGCGGGGCGCGAAAACAAAGCGGAGATCGGACACGGCGATGTTTCCGGCCAGCCTGCCATCAACACGAAGTGAGGGTCGACTGTTCATCAAACCAATGATCAAAAATCGGTCGGCGCGCCGCCTTCGGCCCGGCGCTTGTCTACGAAGGCGTTGAGCTCCTCGCGGATTGCCGGATCCATGTAAGGCTCTTCATAGGAGGCCAGCCGTTCCTTCCAGACGCGATTGGCCTTTTCGAGCGCGGTCGGCGATCCCGCCTCCGCCCAACTCTCGAAATTGCGCCAGTCGGAAATGATTGGCGCGTAAAACGCGGTCTTGTAGCGGTCCTGCGTGTGCTGGGTGCCGAAGAAATGGCCGCCGGGGCCGACCGACTGGATGGCGTCGAAACCGAGCGCTTCCTCGGAAAGATCGAGCGGCGTCAGGAACTCGGCGACCATCTGCAACAGGTCTATATCGAGGATGGTCTTTTCGTAGGAGCAGCGCAGGCCGCCTTCGAGCCAGCCGGCCGCATGCATCATCAGATTGCCGCCACCCTGGATGGCGCCCCACAGCGAAAACACGCTTTCATAGGCGGCTTGCGCATCGACCGTGTTGGCGGCGCAGGTGTTGGAGGTGCGGTAGGGGATGTTGTAGCGGCGGGCGAGCTGGCCGCCGACCAGCTGCGCCTTCATATATTCCGGCGTGCCGAAGGCCGGCGCGCCGGACTTCATGTCGACATTCGAGGTGAAGCCGCCGTAGCCGACAGGCGCGCCCTTGCGCACCATCTGCGCAAAGGCGATGCCGGACAACGCCTCGGCATTCTGCTGCACCAGCGCGCCGGCAATCGTCACCGGCGCCATGGCGCCGGACAGGGTGAAGGGCGTCACGATGACCACCTGGCCCTTGCTCGACATCTGGATGATGCCTTCCATCATCGGCACGTCGAGCTTGAGCGGCGAATTGGTGTTGATGATCGTGAATACCGACGGCTCTGCGAGCAACTGCTCATGGCTGATGCCGCGCGCGATCCTGGTGATCTCGATGCCGTCGACGTTGCGTTCCTTGCCGAGCGAATAGATGTGGAACATCTTGTCGGTCAGCGTGGCGAGGTCGCGGATGCATTCGAGGTGGCGTACGGACGGATGGATGTCGATCGGCTCGACCGGATAGCCGCCCGTGCAGTTCAATATGTTGTGCATCTGCGCAAGCTTGAGGAAGTTGCGGTAGTCCTGCTGGTTGCCTGGCCGGCGGCCGCGGTCGACGTCTGAGCAATTGGGTGCCGACGCCATCATCGAGATGATCAGATTATCGCCACCAAAGCGCACATTGTGCGCCGGGTTGCGGGCGTGGATGGTGAATTCCGGCGGGCAGTGCGCAACCAGTTCCAGGATCATGTCGCTGTCGAAGCGCACCCGCTCGCTGCCTTCGCGGACATCGGCGCCATGCGCCTTCATAATGCGCCGGGCTTCGTCATGCAGCACGTCGACGCCGATTTCCCTGAGCACGCGCAGAGAGGCGAGATGGATGGATTCCAGCTCGTCGTCGGAAACCAGCCGGGTCGGTGCCAGCGGGTTCTTCAACTGCCGAAACGGCGGCTGCTCGAACGCCGCCGATCCGCCGGCACGCTTCCCCGCGCGGCCGCCGCGACGGGCGCGGTCGTTTGCCAGTGCCGGTTCGGCGGGCTGAAGGGCGGCGGTCATGATAGTCCTCGTACACTGCGGCAATGCGGCGGCATAATGGACTGCCGGCCGTCCGGCCATTGCGGAGGCGGCGACCACTAGGACGAGGGAAGCGACATGCCCTGGGGGCAGCCGGCGGGATCGTCAGCCTCTTGATCGCGTTCCGGCTGGCGCAAGCGGTTTTCGTTGCCGGTGCTTACTGCGATGAAAGCGAAACGCTAATCCTCCATCATGGACCGGGCGGAACAGAACAGCGGCGAGGCAGTGCAATGGGCGGCGATCACCGGCGTGATCGCGACCGTCTCAGTGTTCGCCATCGCGCAAGGGCTGAGCTATCCGCTGTTGAGCTTCATCCTGCAGCGCCAGGGCGTCTCGCCCGCCATGATCGGCCTGTCGGCGGCAATGACGCCGATCGGCTTCATCGTCTCTTCGCCGCTGGTTCCGGCGCTGGCGCGCCGTTTCGGGGCAGGGCGCACCGCGCTTACTTGCGCGGCACTTTCGGCGCTGGTGCTGGCACTGATCGGCTGGACGCAAAATGTCTATCTGTGGTTTCCGCTGCGCTTTTTGATCGGCGCCGTCACCAACCCGCTCTACGTGCTGAGCGAAGTCTGGGTGATCGCACTGGCGCCGCCGGCACGCCGCGGCCGCGTCATGGGCATCTATTCGACGATCATTTCGGCGGGCTTTGCGGCGGGGCCGCTGTGCCTGCTTGCCGTCGGCACCGAGGGATGGCCGCCGTTTCTGGTCGGCATTGGCGCATTCCTGTTTTGCGGCGCCTGCCTCGCCTCAGTGCTGGCACGGCTGCCCAAGGTCGACGAGAGCGGGCACCGGGTTTCGGTGCTGGGGTTCGTGCCGCAGGCTTGGCTGCTGTTGTCGGCGGTCGTCGTGGCCGCCGGTTTTGAACAGGCGGTGCTCGCCTTGCTGCCGGTCTACGGAACGCACTACGGCATCGCCGAAGCGCGCATGTCGGCGCTGCTGTCAGTGATGATCGCCGGCAATATCGCTATGCAAGTGCCGCTCGGCCTGTTGGCGGAACGGCTGACGGCGCGGCTGGTGCGGTTCATCTGTGTTTCGGTGACGGTGCTCGGATGCGTGCTGTTGCCGGTTCTCATCGAGACGCCATTGATATGGCCGTGCGTCTTCATCTGGGGCGCGGTTTCCTACGGCATTTACACGATGTCGATCATCGAGCTCGGCGAGCGGTTCACCGGCTCGGCACTGGTCGCCGGCAACGCCGCCTTCTCGCTGATGTGGGGCGTCGGCGGCATCGCCGTGCCGCCGCTGGCGGGCAGCGCCATGGATGTTATTGGCGCCGGCGGCCTGCCAATGACGCTCGGTGCCATTTGCCTGGCGCTGGCGACTACAACCGTCATGCGGCGGCGGATGGTGTGAATGCCTGAAGTCGCCGTTCTGACGCAATGACTTGAATATAAGCGGCCCCATGTCGATCTGGGCGGTACCGACGCCCGACTCAACCGGAGACCTCATGACCAAATTGAACAGCCCGACCCAGCCGGATCCGGCGACCGAAGATCCGTTTCTATGGCTGGAGGACAGACGAGGCAAGCAGGCGCTCGACTGGGTGCATCGCCAAAATGCGATCACGGTGGGGGAGCTGCAGGGTGATCCGTCCTATCAGACGTCGTTCGAGACGACGCTCGACCTGATGACGGCCGAGGATAACATCGCCGTTGGGACCGCTATCAACGGCTATGTCTATAATTTCTGGCAGGACCGGACGAACGTGCTCGGGCTCTGGCGGCGCACCACCGTCGCCTCCTACAAGACCGACAAGCCGGAATGGCAGACGATCATCGACTTCGACAGTCTGGCGGCGAAAGAGGGGGTGAAATGGGTGTTCAGCGGCGCCAGCCGGCTCTACCCCGACTTCAGCCGCTGCCTGCTCAGCCTGTCGCCGGATGGCGGCGATGCCAGCGAGATGCGCGAATTCGATATCGAAAGCAGATCGTTCGTCGATAGCGGCTTTCGCGCTCCTGCCTCGAAATCGAGCTTTAGCTGGCTGGACGAGGACACGCTTATCGTTTCCGCCGCTTTCGAGGAGGACGACAAGACCCAGTCCGGTTATCCGCGCGTGGTCAAGCTTTGGCGGCGCGGCACGCCACTGCAAGCGGCGACGCCGATCTTCGAGGCGCTGAAGCAGGATCTTGCCGCCGGCGGGTCCGTCGAATTCGACGGCGACAAACGCCGTGTCTTCCTCGCCCGGACCCTCGACTTCTTCGCCTCGCACAATTTCCTGCGGCTGCCATCGGGCGAAAACAGGCGTATCCCGCTGCCGGACGACGTCACCGATACGGCGCTATTCCAAGGCCAGTTTCTCTTCGGCGTGCGCACCCCATGGACGGCGCCGGACGGCACGCAGTGCAAGCCCGACGGGCTCTATTCACTCGATTTCGAGCGCTGGATCGAAACCGGGCTATTCGGATCCCTCGATACCGTGCTCGAGCCGGCGCACCGTGTCTCGATCGCCGGTATTGCCCGCACGCAGGACCGGCTATTCATCAATTTGATGGACAATGTGCGCGGCAAGGTCGTCGCCGGCAAGCGCAGCGACAGCGGCTGGGAGTTCAAGCCCGTGGCGTTGCCCGAAAACGGCAATGTCGGCATCAGCCATGCCGAGCATTTCGGTTCCAGCGTCTCCTTTTCCTTCACCGATTTCCTGACGCCGAGCTCGATCATCTGGTCGGACGACAACGCCGCGGGGCTGGCAACGGTGAAGTCGCAGCCGGCGCGCTTCGATGCGTCGTCCCTAGTCTCCGAACAGTTCGAGGCGCGCTCGAAGGATGGCACGATGATTCCATACTTCGTCGTCAGGCGGCGCGACTTGCATGGACCCGTGCCGACATTGCTTTACGGCTATGGCGGCTTTGAAGTGCCGCTGCTGCCCGGCTATGCCGGCGTGCGCGGCAGGCTGTGGCTGGAGAAGGGCAATGCCTATGTCCAGGCCAACATCCGCGGCGGCGGCGAGTTCGGCCCGAACTGGCACCAGGCGGCGCTCAAGGCCAATCGCCAGAATGCCTTCGACGATTTCGCCGCGGTCGCGCAAGATCTGGTCAAACGCGGCATCGCCACACCGGCGACGCTGGGCATCCAGGGCGGATCGAATGGCGGTCTGCTGACCGGCGTCTCGCTGACCCAGCACCCGGAATTGTTCGGTGCGGTGATCATCGACGTGCCGCTGCTCGACATGCTGCGCTACACCGAGCTGCCGCCCGGGGCGTCGTGGATGGCCGAGTATGGCGATCCGGCGAAGCCGGAAGAGGCGGCCTGGCTCGCCGCCTATTCGCCCTACCAGCATGTAGACACGGATGCAGCCTATCCGCCGGTGTTGCTGACGACCTCGACCGCCGACGATCGCGTCCATCCCGGGCATGCCCGCAAGATGGCGGCACGGCTGCAGGCGGCCGGCCATGGCAAGACGCTGTTCTTCGAGGAGACCGAGGGCGGCCATGGTGGACGCGGCGACCGGCGGCCGCAGGCTGCACAGGCGGCGATGAAGTACGTCTTCCTGCAGCGGGCCCTGACTGGCACCAATTGACTGGCACCAATTGACCGGCATCGCTTAACCGGCACGGCTTGAACTGAGGGCTCGAGGCAGCCTAAGGTACATGCATGGCTCGGCTGGCGAAATCGGGTTGCGCATTTGGGGTCGCGGTGACGCCGTCGTCGCGAACGCTTCGCGCCGAGCTGTTGCGGCTGTGCGCCCGCATCGGCTATTCGCCGCCCGCTGTCCTCTGACGAATCCGCCCCGGCGCGAAAGCTGCCGGATTGGTTCAAGAGGAAAGACCAGACATGACCTACCAGAATTATTCGCTGAAGCAGCTTCAGCAGATCGATGCCGCGCATCACCTTCATCCGTTCACCGACCACAAAGAGATGCGCGAGACCGGCTCGCGCATCATCACCCACGCCAACGGGCCGTTCATCTACGATGCCGAAGGGACGGAAATCCTCGACGGCATGGCCGGGCTGTGGTGCGTCAATGTCGGCTATGGCCGAGACGAGCTGGCCGACGCCGCCTACGCCCAGATGAAGGAATTGCCCTACTACAACTCCTTCTTCAAATGCTCGACGCCGACGCCGGTTCTGCTGTCGAAAAAGCTGGCGGAGATCGCGCCAAGGCACATCAACCAGGTGTTCTACGGCTCGTCCGGTTCGGAGGCCAACGACACGGCGCTGCGCCTGGTCCGTCACTATTGGGTGCTGGAAGGCAGGCCCGAGAAGAACCGCGTCATCTCACGCAAGATGGGCTATCACGGCTCGACCATCGCCGGCGCCTCGCTCGGCGGCATGGATTTGATGCACAAGCAGCTCGGCGGCGCCGTACCCAACATCGTCCATGTAATGATGCCCTATGCCTATGAGCTGGCACTGCCCGGCGAAAGCGACCATGATTTCGGCCTGCGCGCGGCAAAAGCGGTCGAGGACGCGATCCTCGAAGCTGGCGCCAACAAGGTGGCCGCCTTCATCGGCGAGCCGGTGATGGGGGCAGGCGGGGTGAAGATCCCGCCGATGAGCTACTGGCCGGAAGTGCAGCGCATTTGCCGCAAATACGATGTCCTGCTGATGCTGGATGAGGTTATCACCGGCTATGGCCGCACCGGCGAGTGGTTCGCGGCACAAGCCTTCGGCGTCGAGCCCGACACCATCACCACGGCCAAAGCGCTGACCTCCGGCTATCAGCCGCTGTCGGCGCTGCTGGTCGGCGACCGCATCGCGGCGACGCTGGTCGAAAAGGGCGGCGAATTCTATCACGGCTACACCTATGCCGGGCACCCGGTGGCCTGCGCGGTGGCGCTGAAGAACCTCGAGATCATCGAGCGCGAAGGCTTCGTCGAGCGCGTCAGGAACGACACCGGGCCTTACTTCGCCAGGGCTTTGCAGGAACGTCTCGGCGGGCACGATCTGGTCGGCGAGGTGCGCTCGTTCGGGCTGATGGGAGCGATCGAGATCGTCAAAGACAAGGCAACCAAGGAGCGCTTCCTGCCGGCCGGCAGCGCGGCGGTGATGGTTCGCGACCACGCAATTGCCCAGGGCATGATGCTGCGCGCCACCGGCGACACGATGATCCTGTCACCGCCGCTGATCTGGACGCGCGAGACGATCGACATGGCCTGCGACCGCATCGCCAGGGCGCTCGACGTGGCGCAAGCGGATTTGTGCAAGCGGTAAGGTGGAACGATCGCCGGGCGTCCGGTAATCGGGCGCCCGGAGTTTGAATGCCGCTTTATGGCAAGAGCTCGCCAGGCGAGGCTGTTGGCGGTATCGACGACCACGCGTGATCACTGGCCCGCCTTGACACCGATGACGTGCCCCTCCGCGTCAGTGACCAACATCCCTTTCGATTGGTCCAAGATCACAACTATGTTGCCGAAAGGATCGCGGACACGGGCGCACCGTCCGACCGCGATCTCGAATGGCGGTTGCACAGCCTCACCGCCGGCCGCCAAGAATTCCTCAAACGCGTCATCCACGTTATCGACCAGAATGTCGGTCTCGGGACCGATATGAAGATGGACAACCAGCTCCGCATCGGTTTCCGGCAGCGCAAAGCCAGCGGCTTCATCGTCCCGCCAAACGAGGGCATGACCGAGCCGATCCCTATAGAACGATACGGCTGCATCGAGATCGCTCACGCGCAATAGATGATTATCGAGCTTGCGGAATAATGGTCTTTTTCGAGGCTCGTGCGCCATTGCGGGACCTCAATATGTGAAGAGATTCGTGCGGCCGTATAGCCTTTAACGAAATAGTCTTCGAGACTATGTCTGCAACCGGGTTGCCTTCAAGCTTCGAGCCCGCCCGGTGGAAATGGTGGCGAGCCGAAATTCATGTGGAGGTCGTGAGCGGAAATTCAAACTGAGACAGCACGGAAGGGCCGCGTCAGCGACGCGGCAATCGGAATATAGCCCGACGACATGGTGAAAATGCAAAAACCGCGCTCCATCGGAACGCGGCTTTGCCAGATACGCATGGCGCTTCGCCAACAATACACTTGCGAAACTTACGGGCTCCGGTACGCGAGACCTGATCCGGAGCGCCGGGCGGATGTCCGCCTCGCAATCCGTTTTAAACGCACATCGTTACTGCAGGGTTAGCAAGAGCTTAAGCAAACCTAAATTTGCCGACTTTCCGCTTTGGGCAGATCGAAAACCTGTGAACTTGGAGCTTATACCGGGTCACCACGGAGGAAATTAATGATGCCGGAAAAATCGGCGCCGGCATTTCCTTGCGCGTTGAACAGCGCATAAAGCTGGGCTGCCTCCGCGCCGAGTGGCGTTACCGCACCGGCGCTCAGTGCGGCCTCCTGCGACAGTTTCAGGTCCTTCAGCATCAGTGCCGCCGCGAACCCGGGCTTATAGCCATTATTGGCGGGCGATGTCGGCACCGGGCCGGGCACCGGGCAGTAGGTGGTCAGCGACCAGCACTGGCCGGACGACGTCGAGGCGACATCGAACAGCGCCTGGTGCGACAGGCCGAGCTTTTCCGCCAGTACGAAGGCCTCGGCAACGCCGATCATCGAAATGCCCAAAATCATGTTGTTGCAGATCTTCGCCGCCTGTCCGGCGCCGTCGTCGCCGCAATGAACGATGCGGCCAGCCATCGGCTTGAGGATTGGTTCGGCCTTGGCGAAGGCGTCCGTCGAACCGCCGGCCATGAAGGTCAGCGTGCCGGCTGCCGCACCGCCCGTGCCGCCGGAGACCGGCGCGTCGATCGACAGCAACCCATGCTTGGCGGCGATGGCATGGGCATTTCGGGCCGACTCGACGTCGATGGTCGAGGAATCGATGAACAGCGCGCCTTTTTTCGCCTTGGCCGCGATGTCTGCGTAAACCGACAGCACATGCTTGCCCGCCGGCAGCATGGTGATGACCGCATCGGCATCCTTCACCGCTGCAACGGCATTGGCCATGATGACGACGCCGTGCTCCCTGGCGATGACGAGGTTTTCCGGCACCAGGTCGAAGCCGTGGACGGCATACCCGGCCTTGACCAGATTGGCGGCCATCGGATTGCCCATATTGCCGAGGCCGATGAAGGCGATGGTGGTCATCGTTTTTCTCCCGGTATTTGCTGGCTTTACCGTCCGATCAGGGCGCGAGCGATGATGACGCGCATGATCTCGTTGGTGCCTTCGAGGATCTGGTGGACGCGCAGGTCGCGCACCAGCTTCTCGATGCCGTAATCGTGCAGATAGCCATAGCCGCCATGCAGCTGCAGGGCGTCGTTGGCGATATTAAAGCCGGTGTCGGTAACGAAGCGCTTGGCCATCGCCGACCATTTCGAGGCATCCGGCGCCTTGTGGTCGAGCTTCGAAGCGGCGGTGTAGAGGAAGACGCGCGCTGCCTGCAGTTCGGTCTCCATGTCGGCGAGCTTGAACTGCAGCGCTTGGAACTGGTTGATCTTCGACCCGAAAGCCTTGCGTTCGGCGGTGTAGGCGAGCGCCTTGTCGAGCGCCGATTGCGCGCCGCCGAGCGAACAGGCGGCGATGTTCAGCCGGCCGCCATCGAGCCCGGCCATGGCGATGCCGAAGCCGGCGCCTTCAGCCGACAAAAGATTTTCGGCCGGCACCTTGCAATCCTCGAAGACGACCTGGCGGGTCGACTGCATGTGCCAGCCCATCTTGTGCTCGTTGGCGCCGAAGGAAAGGCCGGGCGCATCGTTCGGCACGACGAAGGTGGAAATGCCCTTCGGCCCGTCGGCGCCGGTGCGCGCCATGACGACATAGAGGTCGCTGTCGCCGGCACCCGAGATGAACTGCTTGACGCCGTTCAGCACATAGTCACTGCCGCTTTTGACCGCGCGCGTCTTCAGCGCCGCCGCATCCGAGCCCGAGCCCGGCTCGGTCAGGCAGTAGCTTGCCAGCCATTCCATCGAGGTCAGCTTCGGCAGGAAGCGCCGGCGCTGCTCGTCGCTGCCGAAGCGGTCGATCATCGATGCCGCCATGTTGTGGATCGAGATGAAGGCGGAAAACGCCGGATCGGCCCGCGAAAGCGCCTCGAAGATCAGCACGGCGTCGAGCCGGCCGAGCCCTGAGCCGCCGACATCGTCGCGGACATAGATGCCGCCAAGGCCGAGCGGGCCTGTCTCGCGGATCACATCGGCGGGGAAATATTTGTTGCGATCCCAGTCGAGCGCATTCGGCGCGACGCGATCAGCGGCGAAGGCCTCGGCCATCTCCTGGATGGCGCGCTGGTCCTCGTTGAGTTCGAACTGGCTGGTGCCCGCATCGACAGCGGCGTCCATGGCGTGCTCCCTGATGTTTCCGGCCTGCTGGCCTGTCGTTTTTGGCTTTGCGCGCAGTCCAATCTAGACCAATGATGCCGCCGCGCAACCCGACCGTCTCGATCCAATTATCTGGGCAGCCGCTGTGCGCGAATGTGCTTTGGAGCAATGTGTGACGACAAATTTCGACGAACTGCTTGGACGCTTCCAGGCCTATCTCCAGACGTTCGACGATGCGCTGGTGCGCGACGCCGTGACCCGGATCGGCTGGGACATGCCGGGTCGGCCGCTCGAGCCGCATGCACTGCCTTGTCTCGTCCAGCTTGACCGTATCGTCGAACTCGCTCCCGCTGCGGCCAAGCCGTTGGCGCGGCTGGTTGCGGAGCGTCGCGGCGATCTGCACTGGGGCCAGACCTATGGCGAGGCGGATTTCGGCGGGATTTTCGTGGAGAATTACGGCTGGCTGGAGGTGTTCGGCACACGCGGCCATTTCGTCAATGAAGAGGTCGCGGGCGGTCTGCTGATCCTTGGACCCGACATCGTCTACCCCGACCATCATCATGTCGCGGAGGAGATCTATATCCCGCTGACCGGCGGCGCCGAATGGCGCATGGGCGATGGCGGTTTTCACCTTCGATCGGCGGGCGAGGTGATCCACCATGCCTCTGGCGTCAGCCACGCCATGCGCACCGGCAGGGAGCCGCTGTTGGCGCTTTATCTCTGGCGCGGTGGGCCACTGGCGGCCAAGTCGACGATCACCGGAACCGTTGCGCAGGGCAGGGGCTGATATGGCCAAAGCGATCATGCTGCAGGGCACGGGTTCGGATGTCGGCAAGACGGTGCTCGTCGCCGGCCTATGCCGCGCGGCGAAGAAGCGCGGCTTGAAAGTGCGGCCGTTCAAGCCGCAGAACATGTCGAACAACGCCGCTGTCGCCGATATTCCCGGCGGTTCAGGCGGTGGCGAGATCGGCCGCGCCCAATGGCTGCAGGCAATCGCCTGCGGCGTGGCGCCGACCGTCCACATGAACCCGGTGCTGCTCAAGCCGCAGACCGATGTCGGCGCTCAGGTCGTCGTGCAGGGCAAGGTGTTCGGCGAGGCGCGGGCGCGCGACTACCAGGCGCTGAAGGGCAGGCTGATGGACGCGGTGCTGGACTCCTGGGCGACGGTCGGCGAGGACGCCGATCTGGTCATTGTCGAGGGCGCGGGATCGCCGGCGGAGATCAATCTCAGGAGCCGCGACATTGCCAATATGGGCTTTGCGACGCGCGCCGGCGTGCCGGTGATCCTGGTCGGCGATATCGATCGCGGCGGCGTCATTGCCTCGGTCGCCGGCACCCACCTGATCCTGCCGGACGAGGACCGGCGCATGATCGTCGGCTATCTCATCAACAAGTTCCGTGGCGATGTCTCGCTGTTCGACGATGGCATCGAGGCGATCGAAAAATTCACAGGCTGGCGCTGTTTTGGTGTGGTGCCGTGGCTGAAGGCGGCGGCGCGGCTGCCATCTGAAGATTCCGTCGTGCTCGAACGGCTGGCGTCAGGCGAGAAGCGCGCACTGAAGGTCGCCGTGCCGGTGCTCTCGCGCATCGCCAATTTCGACGATCTCGACCCGCTCAAGGCCGAACCGCAGGTCGAGGTGGTGTTCGTGCCGCCTGGCCAGCGCTTGCCCGAAGATGCAGGGCTGGTGGTCATTCCCGGCTCGAAGTCGACGATCGGCGATCTCCTGAAATTCCGCGAGAACGGCTGGGACCGCGACCTCGCCGCGCACAGGAAACGCGGTGGCCATATCGTCGGCGTTTGCGGCGGGTTCCAGATGCTCGGCCATGTCGTGCGCGATCCCGATGGCATCGAGGGCAGCGTTACCGAGGCGCAAGGGCTTGGCCTGCTCGACGTCGAAACGGTGATGGAACCGGAAAAGACGGTGCGCAATGTCAGCGCGCGCTCGGTGCCGTTCGATCTGCCGCTCGAGGGCTACGAAATCCATCTCGGCCGCACCACCGGTCCCGACGCGCTGCGGCCGTCCGCCGTCATCAACGGCATCGATGACGGCGCTATCTCGGCCGACGGCAAGGTGCTGGGCAGCTATATGCACGGTCTGTTTTCCGCCGATGCCTTCCGGGCGAAATTCCTCGAAAGCCTCGGCGTCAAGGGCGGCGGCATCGACTACCGCGCCGAGGTCGACCGGGCACTGGACGAGATCGCAGCCGAACTGGAAACCCACCTCGACTGCGACGCGATTTTCGGGCTGGCGCGTTAGCTGGCGGCTTCGTCGGCCTTCGGCCAGTAGGTGCCGAACGACCAGACATTGCCTTCCGGATCGCGGCAGATGAATTCGCGGCTGCCATAGTCGCGGTCGGTGAGCTCTTCCAGAATCTCGGCGCCGGCGGTTTTTGCCCGCGCGTATGCCGCGTCGGCGTCAGCGACCGCGACATAGATCGACTTGCCGCCGCCCGAGCCGGGCGCGCCGACCATCTTTCCATAGGCATCGTCGCGGGCCGTGCCGAGCATGATGATCGAGGAGCCGAATGCGAGTTCGGCATGGTGCACCACGTCGCCTTCGCCATAGCGGGCGCGGACGCTGAAGCCGAAGGCCTCGCATAGCCAGTCGATCATTTTGCCGGCATTTCTGTAGCGTAGCGCCGGGTAAAGCCGCGGTGCTTCGGTGGTGTTCGGCATGGCTGATCTCCTTCGCTGTGTTGGTCGATCAACCCAGTCTGGGCGAAGGCCGGTCGCGCGTCTTGAAGAAATGTTACCTCACGGCGACAGTCGTCGGCGTGACGCCTGCGAGGTCGCGAAACTCGCGCACCAGATGCGCCTGGTCGGCATAGCCGCAGTCGGCGGCGATGTCGGCCCAATCGCTGCTGGCCTGTCTCGACAGGCCAAGCGCATGGTTGAAGCGGACAATTCGCGACAGCGTTTTTGGGCCGGTGCCGACCGCGTCCGAAAACTTTCCGGTAAGATGCTTGCGGCTCCAGCCAAGCTTTTCGGCCAGCGTCGAGATGCGGATCCGCCCACGCGTCGAGACGATCGTCTCATAGGCCCAGACTATGTCGGCTTGAGTGCGGTCTGCGGTTGCCAACCGGTTCGCGACGAAGGCCTCGGCGATGGCGAAGCGTGAGCTCCAATCCGGCGCATTGCCAAGCCTTTCGCGAAGCGCGATGCCTTCGACGCCGAGCACGTCATCCAGGCCGACCATGCGGTCAGTCAGTTCGCTCATCGGCCGGCCGAAGAAACGACGGGCGCCAAGCGGGGTGAAATTGATCTGCACACAGCAGGCGCCGCCGAAGGATTCGATCACCACCGGGCCGGCATAAAGGCCGGCGGCAAAACTGGCGAAGCGGTCATTGTCGCTCGGGTCCTTGCCGAGCCCGATGGCAAAGGGTTCGGCAAAGCTGATGACCAGCGGCACGGTCAGCGAGGCATATTCGACGGCGCGGAAATGGCCTGGAATGGTTTCGCGAAAGCCGCATATGTCGGTGACGGCGCCCTGAAGCCGATGACTGGGCGCGCGCCGCACCATCTCGAACCGATCGAGCCCTGGGCCGTCGTGGCGGCTGCCGTCTTCGCTGGCGGGCATGTGCTTTCCCTCGTCCAGGAATTCTAACAGACCATCCTGCAGAATCAAAAGCGCCCGGCGTTTGGCCGGGCGCTCCGAGTTGCCTGAGATTCTGAATTGTTTAAGCGCCGCGCATCAGGCAGCCGGCGGCCAGCACGATGTAGGCGATGACGACAATCCACGCGGCATTCAAAGGGATGAAAGCAAGAACGCCAAGCGCGGCGAGAACGCCGATGATGGCGATGACAAGGGATATGATGAAAATAAGCTGGGTAGGCGCACTGAGATTCATGTTCGGTCCCTCCTCAACATGATTCGTACAGCGGCATAGTATCAGTCGCGCGGTCACACACCAATGAGCCCACGCAGCGGGCTTATCGGATTGGCCGGCAGTTTCCGGCGAGAAAATATGGCGGGTTCCACCATTCGACCCCGTTTGCGCAAAGCCGATTCCGCGCTACCTTCCCGACGAATCGGAAGGGGCTGACGGCGATGGGATTGCTGGACCAGATACGCTCGATCTTCGATGGCGACCCCGGCGTGCGCAAGGTGGCGGACGATCCGGTGCTGTCGGCGGAGCTGCTGATGCTGTTCCGCATGATCCTGGCCGATGGATCGGTCAGCGAAAGCGAAATGACCGCCTTCAGGCGCATCTGCCGGGACGCCTTCGGCATTCCCGAAACCAGCATCGACAGCGTCATCGAATATCTCAACGAGTTCGGCTACGAGACCAACGGCTCGCAGGCCATCGCTCAGTTTCGCGACCTCGACATCGAACGGCGCAAACTGCTCGCCCGCCACATGGCAGAGATCGCCAAGGCCGATTCGCAACTTGCCGGGAGCGAGATGCAGCTGCTGCGCCGCACCCTCGAACTGCTCGACATCAGCCCGGCCGATGTGGTGAAGTCGCAAGGCTGAGGCAGCAGCAGAATTGTGGCGCCCCTTGGCCGTGGTGACGCGGTTCAGCCAGCGGCGGGTCGGCGAATAGGTGAAGGACGTCTTCACCCCGTTGGCATAGGTGATCTCCTTCGTCTGGCCGTCGGCCTCGTAGATGGTCGAGGTGATGAAGCCTGAAGCCGAGAGCAGCTTGTTGCCGGCCGTATATTGCAGCGGGGCGGCCGCCGTGCCGAAGTCGAGCTGCACCGGCAGGTACTGGGTGCGCAGCGTCTGACCAGACGCATCGCGCACGCTGGTCGTGGTGTGGGTCAGCGTGCCGATCGTGACGTCCTGGCGAGCGAGTTTGGCGAAGCCGTCATATTTGTTGCTTTGCGTGGCGGCAGGGTTGGTGGAGGTGGTGAGCTGGCCGACATTGTAGAAGCCGGCCGCTGCCTGGTCGTAGGTGTTTTGCGTCAGCGTCACCGCGCTGCCGCCGAAGGGCGTTGCCGTCTTCAGGGTCAGCCGGTCCATCTGGTCGTAGGCAAGCGCGGAGACGGTGGCGCGCGCGTCGGTCTGGCTGGTCAGCCGGTTGGCGGCGTCATAGATGTACGACCATGAGCCGAGATCGGGATCGGTTGCCGAAAGCCGGTTGCCGACCATGTCGTAGCTGTAGGACCAGTTCGAGCCGCCGGGATCGCTGACCCCGACCAGCCGGCCAAGGACATCGTAGCTGCGGCCCTCCGCCGAGATCGCGCACGATCTGCACGACATCGCCGCGCGTCGAGGACACGGCTTTCGACTGGCGCGTGGTCGTCGCATTGATCTGGTCGGTCTGGGTGACCGCGTAAAGCCGCGGATTAGTCCCCGTGCCGGTGTCGAGGCTGTGGGCGAAGATGGCCTGGCTGGCATCGGCATAGAGGGTTTTTACCAGCCGGTCGTTCCAGTCGTAGCTGTTCGTCGTCCACTGCGCTGTGTCGCCGACAAAGCGCGGGAAGGCGGTGCGCAGGACATTGCTACGCAGGTCAAAATCGGTATCGGCGATGCGCTTGGCGCCGGCCACCGTCTCCCCAGGCGTTTCCACCCGGTAGACCCGGCCAAGCCCGTCATAATAGGAGCGGGTAAAATCCTCGCCGGCGCCATTGGGCAGCGGCGTCAGCTTGGCCAATGCCTGTGTCGCCGGATTGCCCTCGTTCTCGAAACGCGTCTTGGCATAGGCGCCGGTGATGCTCTGCGAGACCTGGTAGGGCCGGCAGAACGGATCGTAGGTGAAGGTCTTGATCAGGCCGTTGAAGTCGGTCTTCGCCGCCGGCAGCCCGCAGACCGTGTTGTAGGTGGCGGTCGAGACGAAGCGGGTGTCGGCGCTCTGGCCGCCGGTGGCGAGGGAAAGCCGCAAGGCCTGACCAACCCTTGATCCCTATGAGTGCTTGATCCTTACGGGTGTATGGCGCGATCGTTCTCGCAGCCAAGCGTGAAGAAACGGGTGCGGTTCAAAACCTGCCGCTGAGGGAAGGAAAAGAAAGATGCAAATTGGCGGCTGACGTCGCCAAAACGTTCTGCGCGCCCTTGACGAGGGGCCGGCTAATGGGTGTCACCGTAATTCATGAGGATTTACCGGAATTCTACCGGTCTACTTCTTCAGAAAATCCTCTATGCTTTTGTCTTCAAATCTGCACAGCATGTATTCGTCGTGTGAGAAATAAATCCAATTGAATTCATTAAATATAAGAGCCGAGTCCCATCCTGAATAGAATGATACACAGAAAAATGCATAAATCTTTTCGAATTCAAATCTCGAAAAGACAATTCCTGGACGCTCAGCGGGAAAATGTCTTGTGTAGTGTCTCCATAGCAGCTGAGATAACTTCTCGTCTTGTTGATACGGCCATACACCGATACTGTCAAAGAAAGCTATACACTCATCGAACGCGCTACTATTTTCTTCTAAAATAATACGATAAGTAGATAAAATTCTATTTGAAACGTAAAATCTATTGATATCACTTATTTTTGTTGAACCGCCGCGGGTTAATAACGTACGAACGTCTTCTCCTTTACCTCCTAGGCGTCTTTGAATCAACGATTCGCAATCGGTTTTGCTCAGAAAATTCATAGTTACGGCTCACGTTTGAGGGAGATCTATTGTTGTCCATCAAATTCCTCTTGTTGCTGCATCGTCATCATGAGCATATTGTTAACACCTGGGATGGCTATGGGTGATAAATCTAATCTGTCCTCACGATCTGTAGTCTGGATCTGTCCAGCCCCACATTTCACCCCCCCCCGCTTCATCATCTCCATTAGCGGACCAATTGGGACAACTAGCATTGGTCCTTCGAAAGGACCACGAAATGGTCCAGGTGGACGAGTGTGAGCTTGTTCTTTCGACAGCGGGACACCCCATCTGCTGTATCTTTGACGAGATCCCAATGGGTTTTGTTTTGTAGGCTGGGTTTGTACGTCCCAGTGCTGGTCTTTGACGTCCCAACTGGCACTATAGCGCGTATCGCCAACCTTGGTAGTCCAAGTGCCACCCCTCGAATTGGGAGCGTCTGGGCTCCATCTCCAATTAGCGCCTGGGAAGATCGCATCCGGAGGCACACGTGCTTGTGTTGGAGCGATCGCTGGGCCAGCAACCTTGACTGAGCCCTGAGATGCCTTCTTCTTACCCGTTACCCCCGGGAAATTATCTTCCGCATCCTTGGCAGCATTTGCAAGTCCGTCCTTGTGATCTGTGGCATCACCTGCTTGGTTGCCGCCGCCAGCTGTGGGCGCATCAGCATCTGAATCTCGCGGTGAGGTCGGAGTGGCATGCCCATTTTGATCACTCTTGTTGACCGGATCGTTCTGGGCGTAGGCATACCGGTTGGTGCCGACGCCCGGCAGCGTCGGATCCCAGTCATCGGGCGAGATGAATCTCCCCAGCAGCGGGTCCATGTACCGTGCATTGAGGTAGAGCAGGCCTGTCTCGGGGTCGAAGCGTTCGCCGATGTAGCTCTTCTGCGTCTGGAAGCCGGTGTTGAGGCGTTCTCCGTAGGTTGCGTAGTTGGTCTGTTCGGCGACGGCGCCGGTGGCATCGGTGACCATGCGCACCGAGGCCAGGTGATCGCGGTGCAGGAAGGCTTTTACCGTGCCGGTGACCTTGACGTCGGGATGGGGATAGCGGGTGTAGATTTCTGCCCCCGGCGTCGCCGGATTGATCTCGACCGAGGCGTCGGGATAGAGCGTGGTGGCGACGGATGAGGTCTTTTTGGCTCGGCTGCCATCCGGGCCATAGAACAGCGACACGGTGCTGGCGGCCTGGGTGACGGTCTTCAGCCGGTTGGCCTCGTCCCAGGCGAGCGTCCTGGTGCCGTCGGAGGTCATGTTGCCGTTGGCGTCGTAGGTGAGCGTCTTGACGCCGACCGCGGTCGGGGCATGCGGACGCGGCGCTGTCGCCGCCGGGTAAACATAGGTGCCGGCAACCCGCGTGCGCGAGGTCAGATTGTCGTTGGCGGCGTAAACAAAAGTCTCGTCGAGCGTGTTGTTGCCGAGATTATCGCCTAGGGTCAGCCGGTCGGCCTTGTCGTAGCCATAGGTCCAGCTGTCGGAAGCCGTCAGCCCCGTCGTGCCGGTGATGCGGCCGAGGAGATCGCGGGCATATTGGTCGTCGAGCAGGATCGTGGCGCCCTTGGCGGTGGTGACGCGGGTGACCCAGCGCCGGGTCGGCGAGTAGATGAAGGACGTTTTTACGCCATTGGCATAGGTGATCTCCTTGGTCTGGCCGTCGGCCTCGTAGATGGTCGAGGTGATGAAGCCTGAAGCCGAGAGCAGCTTGTTGGCGGCCGTGTATTGCAGCGGGGCGGCAACCGTGCCGAAGTCGAGCTGCACCGGCAGATATTGGGTGCGCAGCGTCTGGCCGGAAGCATCGCGCACGCTGGTCGCGGTGTGTGGGTGAGCGTTCCCAGCGTGACATCCTGGCGGGCGAGTTTGCCTGTCACCGTAATTCCTGTCACAGAATTACCGGGTGCAGTGCCAATTCTGTCACCGTAGTTCCGACAATTTTGACCCGGAGCCAGACTTGCCGATCAGGGAAGGTGCTCGAGTGCGTTTGACCCAAGGCGGCGGAAAGTAACTTGCTCCAGTCTTTCAGCTTCTATTTCGACAGAGATGTATGCGCCGACGTCTAATTTTATCTCGAGGGTACCTTGATCGAATTCAACTGAAACGATGCTTGCCCCAATCAGATTCCAAAGGATTGGCAGTGAGCCACTGTGTTTTACAACACCGTACTTTGAAAATTCATCCGAGCGATAGATTTGAAAGTCAACGTTTAAACCAATGGAAATCCAATTTCCAGAATCCCTTGATAACGCTTCAATCACAACCGAATACAATTCGATTCTAATCAAAGCTATTTCGGTATTCTCAACCCACGGTATCTGAGTACTCATGGAAACCTCAAGGAGTCGAACGGATCCAACGGATAGTGGGCAAACGGGCTTTGAGTCGCGAAGCTGCTCACCCCTGTTCCTGCAGCCTTTTCGCAATTGCCCGATGCAAATCGGGGGCGGCGGCGACCAGCGCCTTGGCGGCTTCGGATTGCGGGTGGTCGAGCACTTCGCTCGTCCTGCCGCGCTCGACGATCTTGCCGTCATGCATGACCATCACTTCGTCGGTGATGGCGCGGGCGACGGTCAGATCATGGGTGATGAACAGATAGGCGATGCCGAGTTTCTGGTTGAGCTCGGCGAACAAATCGAGAATCTGGGCGCGGATCGAGACGTCGAGCGCCGAGACCGGTTCGTCGGCGACGACCAGCTTCGGCCGGGTGATGATGGCACGGGCGATCGACAGGCGCTGGCGCTGGCCGCCCGAAAACTCGTGCGGGTATTTGTCCATGTCGCCTGGTGAGAGGCCGACCTCGTGCAGCGCATGCGCCACCATCTCGCGCCGCGCGGCGGGCGCCGGCTTCTTCTCCAGCACATGCAGCGGCTCGGCCACCAATCTCTCGACCTTCTGGCGTGGGTCGAACGAACCATACGGGTCCTGGAACACGACCTGCATGTCGCGCCGCGCCGGCTTCAGCTCCGCCTCGCTCTTGCCGGTGAGGGTGTCGCCACGGAAGCGGATCGTACCGGCCGTCGGCTTGTCCAGTGCCAGAACCATGCGGGCAAGCGTCGACTTGCCACAGCCGGAACGGCCGACGAGCGCCACCGACTGGCCGGGCGCCATGGAGAAGGAGACATCGTCGACGGCGCGGATGGGAGCTGCGCGTTTCAACAGCGATATGCGGCGTCCCGGATAGTCGCGCGTTACGCTCTCTACCTGAAGCAGCGGTTTGGCCGATCCGCTGTCATGTGTGCGGGCCCGCGCGGGCACATGCATCGAGGCCTGCGCCAGTTGGCGGGTATAGGGATGAAGCTGTTCGGATAGCGTGCGGGCCGTATCGCCGGCCTCCATCACCTCGCCATGGCGCAGAATGGTGATGCGGTCCGCCATCTCGGTCACCACCGCGAGGTCGTGCGAGATGAGCAGAAGACCCATGCGGTTTTCCGCTACGAGATCGCGCAGCAGGTCGAGGATCTGCGCCTGCAGCACCACGTCGAGCGCCGTCGTCGGCTCGTCGGCAATCAGCAGCTTGGGTTTCAGCGCACAGGCAATGGCAATGACGACGCGCTGGCGCTGGCCGCCGGAGAGTTCGTGCGGATAACGCGACAGCGGGAATTGTGCTGCCGGCAGGCCGACCCGGTCGAGCATCTTTCGCGCCCGTTCCTCGGCGTCGGCGCGGCTCGCCCTGGTGTGCCAGCGAATACCCTCGGCGACCTGCTCGCCGATGGTCTTGACCGGATTGAGCGCCGCCATCGGCTCCTGGAAAACCATGCCGATGTCGTCGCCGCGCAGTGCGCACATCTGGTCCTCGCTGGCGGCAAGGATGTTGATGCCGTCGAAGGTGATGCGTCCGCTGGTGTGCGCCGCCCAGGGCAGAAGCTGCATCACCGTGAGCGCCGTCATCGACTTGCCGGAGCCGGATTCGCCAACCAGCCCCATCACTTCGCCGGCCGCGACGGAAAGCTCGACGCCTCTGAGGATAGCGGTGTCGCCGATGGTCAGCGACAGCTTGTCGATTTCGAGCAGGCTCATCGCTGCCGCCGCGATTTCGGATCGAGAATGTCGGCAATGCCGTCGCCAAGCAGGTTCAGGCCAAGCACGGTGACGACAATCGCCATGCCCGGAAAGATCGCCATCCACGGCGCCACCACCATGCGCGTCTGGGCGTCGAACAGCATGCGGCCCCAGCTCGGCATCGGCGGCTGGGTGCCCAGCCCGACATAGGAAAGCCCGGCTTCGGCCAATATGCCCAGCGCGAACTGGATGGTGCCTTGCACCAGCAGCAGCGTGGCGATGTTGGGCAGCACATGTTCGATGCTGATCAGCGTCCTGCTCTTGCCGGCGGCGCGGGCGGCGAGGATGAATTCGCGCGGCCAGATCGCCAGGGCGCCGGCCCGGGCGACGCGCGCGAACACCGGGATGTTGAAGATGCCGATGGCAATGATGGCGTTGAACGCGCCCGGCCCGAAGATGGCGGTGATCATGATTGCCGAAAGCAGCGCCGGAAAGGCAAAGACCAGGTCGTTCAGCCGCATCAGCACGTCGTCGACGAAGCCGCCGCGCGCAGCGGCAAAGGCGCCGAGCGGCACGCCGATGCCCATGCCGATGCCGACCGCCACCAGCGCCACGGCAATCGAGTTGCGGGCGCCGACCATGATCATCGACAGGATGTCGCGACCGAAATGGTCGGTGCCGAACCAGTGCGCCAGCGATGGCGCCTGGGTCTTGTCGGAAATGACCAGCCTGGTGACGTCGTAAGGTGTCCACAAGAAGGAGATGATCGCGACCGCGGCCACCAGTGTGGTGATGACGAAGCCGGTAAGGAACGAACGGTTTTTGAACGCCTTGGCCAGGATGCTGGCAAGGTTCTCGTCGGGGATGTCGATGTGCAGCGTCATTGCCGGCCTCTCAGGCGCGGATCGACCACCGCATAGGACAGATCGACAATGAAATTGACGACGATGACGGCTGCAACCAGCAGCATGACGACGTTCTCGACCACGATCAGGTCACGCTGGTTGATTGCCTGGAACACCAGCCGGCCGAGGCCGGGCAAATAGAAGACGTTCTCGATGATGATGGTGCCGGCGAGCAGGAAGGCGAATTGCAGGCCTAGAATGGTGACCACCGGGATCATGGCGTTGCGCAGCGCATGCCGCCACAAGACAAGGCGGTAGGGCAGGCCCTTGGCGCGGGCGGTGCGGATGTAGTCCTCGTTCAGCACTTCGATCAGCGCCGAGCGGGTGACCCGGGCGAGGATCGCCGCCTGCGGCAGAGCAAGTGCGACCGCCGGTAAAAGCAGCGATTTCAGCGCCGGCCAGACGCCGGCGCCCCAACCGGGAAAGCCGCCGCCAGGCACCAGCCGCAGCCAGACGGCGAAAAGATAGATCAGCATCAGCGCAAACCAGAAATTTGGCACGGCGACGCCAAGCTGGGCGGCACCCATCGCGATCGTGTCGCCGGTGCGGCCGAGCCGGCTGGCGGAAAACAGCCCGACCGGAATGGCAATGACGGTGGACAGCGCCAGCGCTATCAGTGCCAGCGGCAGCGAGACGACGAGGCGCTCACGGACCAGATCGATGACCGGCACCGAATAGGTGTAGGAACGGCCGAAATCGAGGCTCAGCAAGCCGCCGGCCCAATGCAGATAGCGCAGCACGACGGGAGCGTTGAGACCCATCTGGTTGCGCAGCAATTCGATCTGGTCGGCACTGGCGTTCAGGCCAAGCATCAGCCGCGCCGGGTCGCCGGGAATGATCTCCAGCACGGCAAAGACCACGATCGAGGCCAGAACCAGCGTGACGACGGCGATGGCGAGGCGCTTGAGGAGATAGGCGGTCATGGACGTTGATGAACCGCTGTGTTGCCGGACGCAAAAACCGGGCGAAGCTTGCGTTCCCGCCCACCCCCCTCTGTCCTGCCGGACATCTCCCCCTCAAAGGGGGAGATTGGCAGTTTCCACGCCGGCGCTGCCCTTACAACGCTAGTGGTTGGCGAAAGCAGCGGTGAGGGCTCGATCTCCCCCCTTGCGGGGGAGATGTCCGGCAGGACAGAGGGGGGTGGGCGGGAACGCAAGCTTCGCCTCTTTGCCCAGCGCCTCAATCCGTCCACTTCACCTTGGTCAGGTCGTTGGCCTGGATCGGGGCGTTTTCCCATAGGCCCTGCAGTTTGGCGTCCCAGACGCCGACCTTCGGCAGCTCGTAAAGGAAGCCGACCACGGCGTCATCGGCCAGGACCTTCTGCGCCTCGCCGAGCAGCGTCATGCGCTTGGCTTCATCGGAGGTAAGGTTCAGCTCGTCGATGATCTTGTCGAAGGCCGGATTGTCGTAGTTGAAATAATAGTCCTTGCGCGAATAGATATCGATGTCGTTGGGCTCGGTGTGGGAAACGATGGTCAGGTCGTAATCCTTCTTGGTGAAGACCTGGTCAAGCCACTGCGCCCATTCGACTGGGATGATCTCGAGATCGATGCCGACTTCGCGAAGCTCGGAGGCGATAATCTCGCCACCGAGCCGCGCATAGGAGGGCGGCGGCAGCTTGAGCGTCGCCTTGAAGCCATTCTCCAGGCCGGCTTCCTTCAGCAATTCCTTGGCCTTCTCCACATTGTGCGGGTAGAGGCCGGTGAGGTCGACATAGGCTTTGCTGGCGGGCGACATGTGCGAGCCGATCGGCACGCCGAGGCCGGCCGAGGCGCCGTCGATGATCGCCTTGCGATCGAGCGCAAAGGAAATCGCCTGCCTGACCTGCAGCTTGTCGAAGGGCGGCTTCTTGTTGTTGATCGACAGGATGGTTTCGCCCTCGGTCGAGCCGATCACCACCTTGAAGCGCGGGTCGTCCTTGACCTGGGCGACGCTGTCGGGGTCGAAGAACGGAAAGGCCTGGACGTCGCCGGAAAGCAGCGCCGGAACGGCGGCGGCAGCATCCGGAATGATGCGGAACTCGGCCTTGTCGAGAAATACTGGGGCGCCCCAGTAATTGTCCGACTTGACCAGCGTGATCGATGAGCCCTTGGCCCAGCTCTGGAACTTGAACGGGCCGGTACCGATCGGTTTTTCCTTGTTGGTGTCGGCTGTCTCAGGCGCCACGATAACCGCGTCGCCCCAGCCCATATTGTAGAGAAACGAGCCTTGCGGGTTCTTCAGCGTGACCGTCACCGTCGTGGGGTCGACGACCTCGACCTTGTCGATGGCGGCGAACAGGCCCTTTTGCGCGTTGACGGAATTGTCGGCGCGGGCACGATCGAGCGAGAATTTCACGTCGTCGGCGTTGAAGTCGCTGCCGTCATGGAATTTCACGCCGGTATGCAGCTTGAAAGTGTACGCCTTGCCGTCGTCGGAAATGCTCCAGCTTTCGGCGAGATCGGGCAGCACTTCGCCGTTCGGGCCGATGCGGGTCAGGCCCTCGAAGACATTGGCGTAGAGCACCTCGTCGATCGCCGCGGCGGCACCCGCGGTCGGGTCGAGATGTGGGGGTTCGAGCGTAATTCCGATGACCAGGTCGGTGCGCGCAGCCATCGCCGAGGTTCCGGCGGCCAACACCAGCGCCGCGGCGGCCAGGATGGTTTTCCACAATTTCATCGTTCAACTCCCCATATCTAAAACACGTGCTCAAACCCGGGCGATAGAAGCGTGAATTCGCCGCCGAGTAAATTGCGTTTCGTACCGTCCGCAGACGCCGGGAGGAATGTTTTTCCGCCCATGGCCGGATCATCGCGGGCCGGCGCCCCTCAGCAGCACGTCGAGGCCGATCGCCATCACCTTTGCCGAGTCCAGCATGTCGGCAATGCCGACCCATTCGTCGGGCCGGTGGGCGAGGTCGAGAATGCCCGGGCCATAGGCGATGCAGTCATAGATGTGGCCGATGCGGGCGATGTGCTTCTGGTCGTAGGTGCCGGGCGAAATCACATAATCCGGCTCGCGGTCGAATATCTCCATGATGCCTTGCGCGACCGCCTTAACCACCGGCGCATCGCGCTCGGTCATCAGCGGCAGCACCTCCATCAGATCGCGGATTTCGTAATCGAACTTTTTGCGCTCGCGCTTCAGCAGTTCCAGGATTTCGGTCACCTCGCTCTTGACCGTAGCGAGATCCTCTTCGAGCAGGAAGCGGCGGTCGATGGTCAGCCGGCAGGAATCGGGCACGTTGGGCGAGGGCAGGCCGGGCCGGAAATCCTCCGTCTGGCCGCCATGGATCGAGTTGATGTTCATGGTCGAGCGTTTTGCGCCTTCGGGCACGACCGGCATGCGCGTCATCTTGCGGTCGAGAGCCGGAAACAATTCGTCCTCGAAGGCCCGCAGCACGGCGCCCATATGGCGCACAGCATTGTCGCCGAGGAACGGCATCGAGCCGTGCGCGATCTCGCCCTTGGTCTCGATCTCCGCCCACCAGACGCCGCGATGGCCGAGGCAGATGCGGTCCTTGTTGAGCGGCTCGGGAATGATGACGTGGTCGACCTTCGGCCTGGAGAAATAGCCGAGCTTGGCCAGATGGGCGACGCCGCCAAAGCCGCCGGACTCCTCGTCGACCGTGCCCGAAATCTCGATGGCGCCTGAAAAATCGGGAAAAACCTCCATGAAGGCTTCAGCGGCGATGATCGAGGCGGCAAGCCCGCCTTTCATGTCGCAAGCACCGCGGCCATAGACCTTGCCATCCCTGACGATGCCGGCGAACGGATCGAGGCTCCAGCCGTCGCCGGGCTCGACCACGTCGATATGCGAATTGAAGTGCACGCAAGCACCCGGCGCCCGGCCATCGAAACGGGCGACGACGTTGACGCGCGGATAACGGTCAGTGTCGCCGGGCGTGCCTTCGGCACGAATGAATTCGATCTCAAAACCACGCTTCTTCAGCCGCGCGCCGATATATTCGGCACACGGCCGATAGGCTTCGCCGGGCGGATTGATGGTCGGAAAGCGGATCAGATCCGCAGTCAGTGCAACCAGATCATCGGCTCGGTCATCGATAGCCTTGAGGAGCCGTTCGTTCGGTTCGTTCATTCGGCGAATTGAGCAGCGGATGAGGCGGTTTTGCAAGCCCGATGGCGAATTGCCAGGCGATTGCGTGTCGTTACGGCAACTATTGCGGGAAATCGTTCAAATTCGCTGCTTTGGATTGGTGAAATCGTCAGGGAGTAGGTGTTAGCTCGCTGGCTTGCCATCAAAACGCTGGGGAACAGCGTGACGGCAGGCAGGCAAGGGGCATCAAAGGGGTTTGATTGCATGAAAAATACTGTTCTCATGGCAGCGGCATTGATGGCGATGCTGTTCGGTTCGTCGTTCGAGAGCCGGGCGGCCAGCCTGGTCGCGAACATCGATATTTCCTCACAGACGATGACGGTAAGATACGGGCTTTCGTATTACCGGTGGAGCGTTTCCACCGCCCGCAAAGGCTACGTCACGCCGCGCGGCAGCTATCGTCCACAGCGGACGGCCCGGATGTGGTATTCGCGCAAATACGACATGTCGCCGATGCCATATTCGGTGTTCTTCCGCGGCGGCTATGCCATCCACGGCACTGGCGCGATCCGGCAATTGGGGCGCCCGGCATCGCATGGCTGCGTGCGCCTCCACCCCAGCAACGCTGCCGCGTTCTATTCGATGGTGCGCAAAGCCGGCTTCGGCAATACGCGGATCCTCGTGACGAATTAGGGCCTGCTCCTCGGCCCGCAATAAAAAACCCGCCGCATAGCTGCCGGCACAAATCAAGAACAAAATAGGGCCGGTGCCCAAAAAGATCGTTCCGCTCAGGCGGCTTTGTCGCGCACTGTCGCCGGCCGACGCTTTTTGCGGCCGCTGATCTCCCAGCGCTTGTGGAACCACATCCACTGGCCGGGGTCTTCGCGCACCCAGCGCTCGACCACGTCGTTGAGAAGCTGGGTGGTGGCGCGGACGTCGACACTTCCGCCGGCGGTGCGTGGCAAGGTGAGCCTGTCCTCGATCTCGAGCCGGAAACGGTTGTTCGGCAGGCGCACGCAGCGCGCCGGGTAGACATCGCAATCGTAGTGCCGCGCCAGGGTGCCGAGAACCCGGTTGCTCTCGCACGGGCGGCCGAAGAATGTCGTCTCGAGCCCGCCGGTGAATTTCTGGTCGACCAGCACGCCGATATTGCCGCCTTTCTCCAGGATGGCCGCAAGCGCGAACGAGGCACCGGTCGAAGACGGCAGCAGCGATCCCATGCTCGAACGGCGGGTCGAGAGGATGTAATCGGCGAGATAAGGGTTGTTGGGCGGGCGAAACAGCGCCGTGATGTTCATGCCGAAGGTCGCCGCAGCCACCGGCAGCAGTTCGAAATTGCCGAGATGCCCGGTGAAGACGATATGCGGCTTGTCCTCGCCGGCGATGCGCACGAAATGCTCCACGCCCTTGACCTCGACGCGGCCCGGCTTCGTCGCAGTGGGATCGTAGTCGAACAGAGCATCGAGAAAGATGTATTCGGCGGCCAGGCGGGCCATGTTGCCCCACATGTCGGAAGCGATCGCCTCGATCTCGGCATCGCTTTTTTCCGGATAGGCCTTGCGCAGATTGTCGACAGCAACCTGATGGCGCTGCACCCAAGGGCCGATGCGGCGGGCAGCGCGGTCGGCGAAATTGAGCGCCCGGTCGGGCGGCAGCAGGCGCAGCGAGGAGATGATGATCATCGCGACGCGCGCGACCAGCCAGTAGTTGAACTGGCGAAGCCGCCTGCCATAGCGGAATCCCACGTCTCTGCGGATCTTCCTGAAGGCGTTGCCGATCATTTCAGCCGACGCGCAGGATGATCTTGCCGAAGATGTCGCGGCCTTCCATGCGCTTCAGCGCGGCATCGATGCCGTCGAAGCCGACCTCGGTGTCGATCACCGGCGCGACCAGGCCCGCCGCCATCTTCTGCATGGCGTCGGCCATGTTTTCCATGCGGCAGCCGAACGAGCCGAGCAGCTTCAGCTGCTGCTGGAACAACTGCATCAAATTGATCTGTGTCGACACGCCGGAGGTCGAGCCGCAGGTGACCAGCCGGCCGCCGCGTTTGAGGCACAGCATCGAGGCGGCAAAGGTGTCAGTGCCGACATGCTCGAACACCACGTCGACGCCCTTCTTCTTGGTCAGCTTACGCACGACGCCTTCGAAGCGGTCGTCGCGGTAATTGATGACGTGGTCGGCGCCGAGCGCCTTCGCCTTGTCGATCTTGTCGTTCGAGCCGACGGTGGTGATGACCGTGCAGCCCATCTTCTTGGCCAGCTGAATTGCGGCGGAGCCGATGCCGGAGCCGCCGGCATGGACGAGTATCGTCTCGCCGGGCTGCAGCCGGGCATTGTCGAACAGCATGTGTTCGACCGTGCCGAAGGTGACAGGCGCCACCGCCGCGCCGATTTCGCTCACGCCGGGCGGGGCAGCGACGAGCAGGCGCGCCGGCAGGTTGATCTTTTCCTGCGCAAAACCGTCGAGATGGAAGCCGTGCACGCCCGAAACATGCTCGCAGAGATTGTCGCGGCCTTCGCGGCAGGCGCGGCAAAGACCGCAGGTGCGGGCGCCATAGATCGACACCAATTGCCCGGGTACAAGACTGGAAACGCCGGGGCCGACCGCCTCGACCTCGCCCGAGGCCTCGGCGCCGACGACCAGCGGCAGCTTGCGCTTGGCGAAGGCCATGCCGCGCCAGCCCCAGACGTCGATGTGGTTCAGCGCCACGGCTTTGATGCGCAGCGTCACCTCGCCGAGCGAAGGCGGCGGCGGCGGCGGCAGGTCCACCGTTTCAAGCCGGCGGTCCTCGATAAGTTGCAATGCGCGCATGCCAGATCCCAGGTTGCGCAGGACCGAGAACCGTTTCGGAAAGGACCATGCGCACGACAACAGTGCTAGAGCGGAACGGTCGCTTAGACCGGTTCCCGCGCCATGACAAGGCAGGTGTTCTGGCCGCCGAAGCCGAAGGAGTTCGACAGGACGGTGCCGACCTCGGCGTTGCGCTTGGTGTTCGGCACCACGTCGAGCACGATTGCCGGGTCGGGATTGTCGTAGTTGATGGTCGGTGGAATGACGCTTTCACGCATCGTCATCAGCGAAAATGCAGCCTCGACGGCACCGGCAGCCGATAGGGTATGGCCGATCATCGACTTGTTCGACGAGACCGGCATTGACGAGATCCGCTCGCCGAACACCGTCGACAGCGACAAATGCTCCATCTTGTCGTTTTCGGGCGTCGAGGTGCCATGGGCGTTGACATAATCGATCCCGTCCTCGCTCAGGCCGGCATCGGCAAGAGCGGCGCGCACCGCCGCGATCGCCGGCGAACCGTCCGGCTTGGAGCGGGTGCGATGGAAGTCGTCGGCCTTTTCGCCGCAGCCGCGCAATATGCCGAGAATGGTGGCGCCGCGGGCAAGTGCTGCCTGCAGCGATTCCAGCACGAGGGCGCCCGAGCCTTCGGCCAGCACGAAGCCGTCGCGATCCTTGGAGAACGGCTTGGAGGCCTTTTCGGGGATGTCGTTATGGGTGGAGAGCGCCGACAGAAGCGAGAAGCGGATCAAGGCTTCGGCGGTCGCCGAGCCGTCGGCGCCGATCGACAGCGCCCTGTCGCATTCGCCGCGGCGGATCGCTTCGACGCCGAGCTGGATCGCCGTGGCGCCCGAAGCGCAGGCGGTCGACAGCGTGATCGGCAGGCCGCGCGTGCCGAAACGGTCGGCAAGCCGGTCGGCGATCGAGCCGAACTGCGTGGTCTCGAAGATGGCGAGTTCCCTGAGGCCGCGCGCTACCCGCATCAGCCTCTCTGCACCGGTGTCGTGCGTGTCGGAATTGTAGAGCGAAAAGCGCTCGCTCCAGTCGAGCTCGACCGGCGGCGAAGCGAGGAACAGCGGTCCGCCGAAATCGCCGGCATCGAGGCCCGCCTCCGACATCGCTTCCTGGGCGGCGGTTTCGGCAAGCTCATAGGTGAGGAGACTGGCGCCCTTGGAGCTCGACGGCAGGAAATCGACCATGCCGGAGATGCGGGTGTTGAGATGATCGACCGGGAAGCGGGTGATCGGATGGATGCCGGATTTGCCTGACGTGAGTGCCGCCCAATTGTCGGCTTTGCCGACACCGAGCGACGTCACCACACCGATGCCGGTGACGGCGACGATCGGCCTGCCCATGTGGTCGTTCAGATTGGCCATTTGTTGTCCAAAAACCTGTTTCTCTTGGAGCATCGGATCGCCCGAAAACCGCGTCACACTTTTCGGTCCGATGCTCTAGGCGGCTTTGATCAGCGCCATGCCCTCGAATTGGTGATAGCCGATCGCCGTTGCAAGGACGGTCTTCGGGACGCCGGCAAACGGTTTCTCGACTGTGGCGTCGAAGACAGGGTAGGCGACCTTGCGGTCGACAGCCAAGGCCGCCAGCGCAACGGCAAAGGGGAACTGCGCTTCCTTCATGTGGCCGGTCAGCGTCGAAAAGCCGCGTGCGGCGATCGCCGGATTGGCGTCGAGCGCCGATTTCTCGGCGGCGGTCGCGGCATGGGCGCCCGAAGCGCCGGAGATCGCCAGTAACTCGCCGTCCGGCAATGCGGCTTGCTTCAGCAGCGCGGCGATCTCACCGCCGAGTTCGCCCCGCCGGCGCCTGGCACGGCCGGACAGGATCGGGCCGAGTTCCGCATAGATCTTGCGGCCACGGCTTTCCGCATGCTCGCGCTGCTCCAGGACGAGAAACGCGCCGCCGGATCCGGTCACCACTCCGCCGCCCTCGGCACCTTGCCTCTGCCAGACCGGCCGCCACGGGCCGCGATGCAGGTAGCCGGCCAGTTCATAGCCGAGCAGCATGTCGGAATGTTCGGTCTGGAAAGCGCCGCCGACCAATATATGCGTCGACTGGCCGGAGCGGATGCGCGCGGCCGCCGTCTCGACTGCGGCAACGCCCGCACCTTCCTCGCCCATGAAGGTGCGAGAGGAGCCGGTCACCTTGTGGACGATCGAGATGTTGCCGGCGAGCAGGTTAGAGAGCTGCGCCAGAAACAGCGTCGGGCGCAATTCGGTGGTCAGCTTCTCGTTGAGCAGCACGTCGCGGTCATTGCGGCTTTCCGATGCCGCGAGAATGGCCGCATCGACCGCCTCGTCGCGCTCGCCGCCGCCGGCGGCCACCACCATGTCCATGGTCGCGCAGAGTTCGTCATTGCCCTTGATGCCGGCATCGTCGAGCGCAAGGCCGGCCGCATAGGTGCCGAGCCTCTGCCAGGTCTCCATCTGCCGCTGGTCGCCACGCTTGGCGATCTGCAGGTTCCAGTCGATCGCCGGCAGCGGGTGGACCGTATAGGGCGAGAAGCGCGAGGCCTCTAGAACCGGTTCAAGGCGCGGCTGGACGAGCTTTGCCCAATGCGCGTCCGGACCCTCGCCCAGCGACGAGACAAGGCCGATGCCTGATATGACGACGTCGTGGGGGTTCATGGCGGGCTGTTGTGGGTCGGGCGCGTCAGGCGCTGTGTTCACGTGGCGTTCTTGGCGGCGACGAGCGCGTCGATCTTGGCGCACAGGTTCTTCATGACGAAATAGTCGTCGGTCGAAGCCTTGCCGTCATTGACCTCCTGCGTCCACTTTTCCAGCGGCACCTTGATGCCGAATTCCTTGTCGATGGCAAAGACGATGTCGAGGAAGTCGAGGCTGTCGATGCCGAGATCGTCTATGGTATGGCTTTCGGGCGTGATCGTCTCGATATCGATCTCGCTGGTGTCGGCGATGATCTTGGCGACTTTGTCGAACGTGGTGGACAAGGGCTTTTCCTTCGATTGCGGGCGGAATCTGTCCGCATGTGTTTTGGGCTGTCTAATCGGTTTTTCCGGGCAGGAAAAGGCCTGATGCGCCGGGCGCAGATGGGCTGGCTGCCCAGGCAGAGCAAGATGAGATCGGAATCCAACCACGACGTCTCGTGGCAGTGGCATTTCGGCAACAGCTATCTCGCTCGACGCGAGGAGCGACCGACCCCTCAAAACGTAACGCGGCCGAGTACCCGCAGGCCGTCGCCCTGCGGCGCGACGACCACGGCCTCGCCTTCACGCGGCGAGATGCCGGTCAATTCCTTGATGTTTTCGAGATGCGTGACCATGACCAGATTGTCGGAGCCGGAATAGCCGCGGATCTCGGCCAGGATCGCAGCGATCTGGGCGGCCTTCTCCTTTTCGTCGGTCTTCAGCAGGTCAAGCGGTGCGAACGGCTCCGGCTCGCTTTCGAAAGCGATGCGGGCGGTCTCGAGGCAGCGGCAATAGCGGCTGGACAGCACGCGCTCGACCGGTGCCGCGCGGGCGCCAAACAGCGCGCCGATCTTGCGCGCCTGTTGCTTGCCGCGCTCCGAGAGATTGACCTGGGTGGCGCATTTACCGAGGTCGAAATTGGCTGCATCGGTGGTGCCGGTGACCATGGCATGGCGAAGCAGGACCACATGCCCGCCGTCGCGCAGCAGCGCCCAGCCGGCTTCCGTCGCATGGGCTGTGGCGGAAACGGCAAGCAACAGCAGCGCCAGGACAAATCGAAGCATCAGACATCCTTTTCGGGTGACCGGCAGGCAGGTCCCCGGTGACCGGCATATAGGGACGGCAAAGCGGCCTGAAAGACAAGCCGAGTGCAACCTGCGGCCGAAACGCCTATTTCTTCGCTATCTGCTTCTTCACCAGATCGATCTTGCGGTCGGTCAGCGGGATGGGGAGTGTGTAGCCGGCTTCGGTAAAGCCCTGCTTGGCGTTCTCGAAGAATTCGATCGCCCTTTGGAATTCGGCATTGCCGCCGCCATAGCTGCCGCGGTTCCAGTGGACGTCGCCGAGATTGTTCTGCTCGAAGGCCCATTGCATCGGCTGGCTTTCGCGGGTGAAGACCTTGAGTGTCGCCTCGAAGGCGGCTTCGGCCTCATCCAGAGACGTCTGATCTCGGGTCGCCGGTGCGCAGCGCGTCGTGCTCGGCTTCTTTAGGCGCGCTGCCTGCGCGTCGAGCAGGTCGGTAGGATTCTCGGGCATCTTTTCGGTGCCAAGCGCCCTCTTTCGGTGTCGGCCGTCCCCAACCCCCTGCCGGGACCTTCTCCCCGTCCTTCACGGAGTCCTTCACGGGGAGAGGGTAAGGGTGAGGGGCAGCGCAAACCGAGCCGATTACCTTATCTCGCGAGGGAAGGGCGATTGCGCCGCCGCCGGGGCTCGCCTATCACGGGAAAAATGTCTCCGCTTACCGAAACCGTCCTCTTCGTCTTCAGTCTCGTCGGGATCGGCTATCTTGCCGGGTTGACCGGCTATTTGAAGCCGGCGAGCGGCGAGGGCGTATCCGAATTCGCCATCAACGTGGCAATGCCGCTGCTGCTGTTCCAGACCATGGTAAAGGCCGATTTCCACGGCGTCGCGCCGTGGTCGCTATGGGGCGCCTATTTCGCGGCGGTCGCGCTCACCTGGGCCGCCGGCCATCTGGTCATTACGCGCATCTTCGGGCGGGACGCCCGCGCCGGCGTCGTCGGCGGCGTGTCGTCGTCCTACTCCAACGTCGTCCTGCTCGGCGCGCCCTTCATCATCGGCGTGTTCGGGCCGGCCGGGTTCGAAGTGCTGTCACTGCTCGTTTCCATTCACCTGCCGGTGATGATGATGGCCTCGATCATCCTGTTCGAGATGTTCGGCCGCGGCGGCAGCGAGCCTGTGCATCCGCTCCGCGTCGTCAGGAGCTTTCTCAGGAGGGTATTCATCAATCCGCTGATCATCGGCATACTGGCCGGGCTGGCGTGGCGCTTCACCGGTGCGCCGCTGCCGGTGCTTGCGACGCGGCTGAGCGACGCGCTGGCCGGCACCGCCGCCCCGGTGGCGCTGTTTGCCATGGGGCTCAGCCTGCGCCGTTTCGGCATCTCCGGCAATGTAAGGCCGGCGTTGGCGCTGTCGGCGCTGAAACTGTTCCTGATGCCGGCGCTGGTTCTCGGCCTGGTCTGGCTGATCGGCCTGCCGCCATTGACGGCCAAGGTGGCGGTGATGGTTGCGGCGTTGCCGTCCGGCATCAATTCCTATCTCATCGCGGTGCAGTTCAACACCGGCCAGGCGCTGGCGTCGAACCAGATGACCATCGCCACCGCCAGTGCGGTCGTGACCACGGCGTTTTGGCTGACAGTGGTCGTCCATGTTTTTGGATAAGAGCCCGGCTGCAGCCCTCTCGCTTTGGCTGGCCCAAACCCTATATGCCATCTTGTGATTGCTTGCGGGGCTTGCCCTGGGCTAAGAGCAGTGGCTCTAGCGATGCTATCGCGCACGTCCATTCACGAAATCAGCGACCGGCCCGCCAGGTGCCGAACGGAGGCGAGATCATGCTTCAGAAAACCAGCCATTTCATGCGGCAGGCCAATCTCATCAATGGCGAATGGGTGCAGGCCGACTCAGGCCAGACGGTCGACGTCAACAATCCTGCCACCGGCCTCAAGATCGGAACCGTGCCGAAATCGGGCAAGGCCGAGACGCGTCGCGCCATCGAAGCCGCCGACGCTGCCTTCCAGACATGGCGCAAGACCACCGCGCTCGAACGCTCGAAGCTGTTGCGCAAGCTGCACGACGCGATGATGGACAATCAGGACGTGCTGGCCGAACTGCTGACTATCGAGCAGGGCAAGTCGCTGTTCGAATCGAAGGGTGAGATCGGCTCGGCCGCGTCCTACATATTGTGGTTCGCCGAAGAGGGCCGCCGCACCTATGGCGACGTCGTGCCGTCGCCCTGGGCGGACCGCCGCATCCTGGTGACCAAGGAGCCGGTCGGCGTCATCGCCGCCATCACGCCATGGAATTTTCCATCCTCGATGCTGGCCCGCAAGCTCGGTCCTGCGCTTGCCGCCGGCTGTACCGCGGTGGTCAAGCCGGCGTCGCAGACGCCTTATTCCGGCCTTGCCTGGGGCGCGCTTGCCGAGGAAGTCGGCTTCCCGAAGGGCGTGATCAACATCCTGACCGGCGCCGCCGGTGAGATCGGCGACGAGATCTGTGCCAACCCGCTGGTCAAGAAGATCACCTTCACCGGCTCGACCGAGGTCGGCAAGATCCTGATCCAGAAGTCGTCGGTGACCGTCAAGAAGGTGTCGATGGAGCTCGGCGGCAATGCGCCGTTCATCGTCTTCGACGACGCCGACATCGAGCGGGCCGTCGCTGGCGCCATCACCGCCAAGTACCGCAATTCCGGCCAGACCTGCGTCTGCACCAACCGCTTCCTGGTGCAGGCCGGCATCTATGACCAGTTCGTCGAAAAGCTGGCTGCTGCGAGCAACGGGCTGAAGGTCGGTTCCGGCCTCGAAGACGGTGTCCAGCAGGGGCCGCTGATCGACGAGAAGGCGGTGGAGAAGGTCGAGGAGCTGATTGCCGACGCGACCGCCAAGGGCGGCAAGGTCGTCGCCGGCGGCAAACGCCACGCGCTCGGCGGTTCGTTCTTCCAGCCGACGGTGATTGCCAATGCGACGCCGAAAATGCGCTTCATGAAGGAAGAAATCTTTGGCCCGGTGGCGCCGGTGTTCAAGTTCGAGACCGAGGAAGAGGCCGTAGGACTCGCCAACGACACCGAGTTTGGCCTGGCCTGCTATTTCTACACCGGCGATCTCGGCCGCGCCTTCCGGGTCATGGAAGGGCTCAAATACGGCATGGTCGGCGTCAATGAAGGGCTCATCACCACGCCTGAGGCACCGTTCGGCGGCGTCAAGGAATCGGGCCTCGGCAAGGAAGGCGGCCATCAGGGCATCGAGGACTATCTCGACACCAAATATGTCTGCATCGGCGGACTTGGTCTCTAGAAGCCTCATGCGGTAATACCGAAAACGATCCTGGGCCGCTTCGGAAAGGCCAGGCTGGCATCGAGCAACGAACTTGCGGGCATGGCGATGAAGGATGGCGAGGTTTTCGGCGCGACGCAGGCGGGCGAGGAAGTCCGTCGCTTCACCATCCGTGGCGGCGGCCTGACCGCCAACATCATCGGGCTGGGTGCGATCATCCAGGATCTGCACCTGGCCGGGCACGAGGCGCCGCTGGTGCTCGGCTATGATCGTTTCGAGCATTATGAGACGGATACCGCCTTCTTCGGCACTGTCGTCGGGCGCTACGCCAACCGTATCCGCGACGGCCGCTTCACGCTTGCCGGCAAACGCTACCAGACCGAGCGTAATTTCCTCGAAAAGCATACGCTGCATGGCGGTTCGCAAGGTTTTTCGCGCCGGGCCTGGGCGGTTTCGCTGCACGGCAGGGATTTTGTCACGCTGACCCTGCATGACCCGGACGGCACGATGGGCTTTCCCGGCGCGCTCGACGTGACCTGCACCTACCGGCTGAAGATCCCCGGCACGCTCAGCGTCGAACTGACCGCCACCTGCGAGGAGCCGACGCTCTGCAATCTCACTCAGCATTCCTATTTCAACCTGGATGACGGCGGCACCGGCGACATTCTCGACCACCGGCTGATGCTGAATGCCGGCGCCTATCTGCCGGTCGACGCGGATCTGATCCCGACAGGAACGGTCAAGCCGGTCGACGGCACCCCCTTCGATTTTCGCCAGGCGCGGCCGCTGCGCATGGAGACCGAGGGCGAACAGCTCCCCTACGACCAGAATTTCTGCCTCGCTTCGACGCGCGGGCCGTTGAAGCAGGCGTCGTGGGCGCAAGGCGCGAATTCCGGCGTCGAGATGGAGCTCTGGACCACCGAGCCCGGCGTCCAGCTCTATACCGGCCAGTATCTGGCACCGTCCTCGCCTGGATTGGGCGGACGCCAGTACAAGGCCTTTTCAGGCTTCTGCCTGGAGCCGCAAATCTGGCCGGATGCGCCCAACCGGCCCTATTTCCCGCAAGCCACGCTGTGGCCGGGCCAGATCTACCACCATGTGACGGAATACCGGTTCAGGCTGCCTTAGGGCGGGAGTGCCGCTGCCAAGGCATACGACGCGAGCGTCGCGAACACTCCCAGCGCAGCGCCCTCTGGATCCTTGGTCTGGCAGAGCTTCAGCTAGCGCACCAGGGTTATCTCAGAACCGGCTGGAGCGTTCTTTCGGCTGAGGCGACTTCAAGCCCTGACACGAGCATTCCGGGTCAGCGGGCAGTCGCGCGGCGGTCTCCAGCGCGACCCGCGAGGCCGTCATGGAGAGACTGGGCAGCACGTCCTCCTGCAGCAATTTCTGGCGATTGCGATCCATATAGTCGTTGAAGCCCGCAGTCACGAAGGCGCAAGGCACGAAACACGCGCCGATCTCGCGCGACAAGGTCGCCTCAGGGGCGATGGAATGGTTGAGTACATCCGCCCCCATGCCCCGATACGCCAAGGCTTCGGCTGGCGTTGTCAGCCGGGGCCCATAACAATGGGCAGCCACCAGCTGCTGTTCGATGCCGTAAACGCGGCATTCGGCTGGCCAATGACGGCGGGCCGTTTCGACCAGAACCGCCGCACATCTTGGACACACGATTTGCTTGCCCGAACAGTCAAAGCTCTGGCGGTCAGGAAGCAGTGAAAACGGGGTCTGCGTCAGTTCGATGATATCGGCGGCCACCACCATGTCGCCCGGCTGGATCGCCTTGTTGACGGCGCCTACAGTCGAGCAGGCGAGAACTTGCCGTACACCCGCCCGCATCAATACCCAGAACGCGCGGCGATGGCAGGAATGGTCGATACGGTCGCGGGGATTGCCGTGCGAATACATGCACAGCGCGCGCTTCGCTCTCCCTTCGGCGGTGATCGACGCATCGAACTCGAGCAGCTTCCAGTTGTCGGTGCGACCGAAAGGCGTTTCAAAACTCATGTCGCGCCGCAAGGTGCGCACACCATCGAATTCGACATCTTCCGGGAAGGCAAGCCCCCAGTTTGCCGACCCGGTGATGATGGCCAACCCTACCTGAGGGATGTCCGTCGAATGATCCGTCAGATCGTCGGCTGCGTGGTGATTGGAGGGCATGTTTCCAGTCTCGGTCAGGATTTTTGGCGAAGGGTCACAATCAGGACCACGGCCACGACGATGACGGTCCACAATGTCGAGATCGCCGCAATCGTCGGATCGATCTGATCGCGCAGCGACAGGAACATAAGCTTCGGCATCGTGCTGTTGCGACCGCTTGCGATGAAGATCGAAATCACAGACTCGTCGAGCGAAGTCAGGAACGCCATCAATGTCGCCGACAGCAAGCTGATCCGAAGTTGCGGAACGATGATTCCGCCAATGGACCTGGCCCAGTTTGCACCGAGGCTGCGCGCCGCCTGAACCTGGTTCCAGTCAAAGCGGGCGAGCGCGGGTAGCAACACAATGCAGGCGACCGGAACGGCCAGCACCACATGTCCGACCAGCACACCGAATAGCGTTCCGATCAGATGTTGTGCGGCCAACACAAAGAAGAGACCGATCGCAAGCAGGATTCCTGGGGTGATCGAGGGGGTTAGCAGGACGCTCTGGATGGCCGCAGCGGTCTTACCGCCCAGCCGATTCATTGAAATGCAGGCGAGCAGCGCAAAGGGCACGGCGATCAACGCCGTCAACGTCCCAAGGATCAAACTCGTTCTGAGCGCGGCCATCCACGTTGCCGAGCCGAAGAAGTTCTCGTACCAGCGCAACGAGTAGGCGTGCGGCGGAAACTCGAGGAGATTCGACGCCGAAAAGGACAGCGGCACCACCACGAGCGTCGGCAGCATCAGAAACGCCATGACAAGAGCGGCAAAGCTCCAGAGCAAAATGCGGGCGAGCCTGTTTTGCGGATAGGCTTCAAGCATGGGAGGCTTCCACGGTGTTCTGGGCCACCAGGCGGCGTGCTGCCAGCAACATCACACCGATCAGCGCCATCAGAACGAGGAGCAGAATGCCCAGGACGCTCGCCGACCCCCAGTCCTGAAAGGTCGATAGTGTACGCTCGATCCGGGTAGAGAGAGGATTTACCTTGCCGCCGCCAAGCACCGCCGGCGTGATGAAAAAACCTATGGCGTAGATGAGGACGATGATCGAACCCGAGAAGATGCCGCCCGCCGAAAGCGGCATAATGACTGTGCGGACGACCTGCCTGAGAGTGGCTCCCATGCTCGCTGCCGCGCGAATGAGATTTGGGTCGATATCGCGCATCGCAGCATAAACAGGCAGCAGAAAGAGCGGCAGCATGTAGTGCACCATGCCGATGAGCGTTCCCGTGAAGTTGTAGACCAGCGGCAATGGCTCCGCCGTCAGGCGTGAACCGGTCAAAGCCGCGTTGATCAGGCCGTCGCGCCGCAAGAGCACGAGCCAACCATAGGTACGCACCAGAATGGAGGTCCACAGCGGCAGCATGACGAACGCCATGAGCACGTTGGCCACCCTTGGTCTGACGCTGGCCAGAGCCAGCGCCAGAGGGGTGCCGAGAACAATGCAGGCCGCCAGCGTACCCAAGGATAGTTCGAGGGTCGTGACGAGCGCCGACCATGTCAGTCCGCTCGAAAGGACCTTCTGGTAATTGCCGACGGTGTACTCGCCCCCGGTGGTCAGGAAGGATTGGCGGATGATCCAAAGGATGGGCAGTATCGCGGCCAGCCCAACGATGAACAGCGCCGGGAGCGAAAGCGAAAGAAAAAACCGCCGCTCGCGCCGTGCATCCGCCGCGAGCGCCGGATCCCGGACGACGGTCACGCCATCGCTCCCGGTATCGCGTGAACCTTCGCTGCTGGTGCATAGGCGGTCATCCGCTGACCGGCGGCAAGCTCGGCGCAGCCGCCGGCCAGCGCTGCCGGAATGCAGACAAGAACCTCTTGCCCACCGTCAAGCGCCAGCGTCAAAAGCCAGTTCTCGCCGCGGAACGCTTTGGCGCGCAGTATTCCTTCGAGAGCCACTCCGTCGCCCCCGACGAGCTTCGCATCAAGATGGAAGCTTTCGGCGCGGATCATCAGAGTTTCGCGTGATGCTTCGGCGCCGTCGATTCTGCGTGCCGAGCCTGGGGCCACAATGTTGGCCTCGCCCATGAACTGCGCGACGAAGCGGGTCGATGGACGATCATAAATCCGCTGCGGTGTATCTATCTGCTGGATGCGGCCAGAATTCATCACCGCAATCCGGTCAGACATAATCAGCGCTTCGCGCTGGTCGTGGGTTACATAGATTGTGGTGATCCGTAGATGATCATGCAGACGCCGGATCTCATACTGCATGGTCTCGCGCAGGTTCTTGTCGAGTGCCGACAGCGGCTCGTCCATCAACATCACGCGCGGTTCGAAGACGATAGCCCGCGCCAATGCCACCCGTTGACGTTGGCCGCCGGATAGTGCGGCAACATTGCGCTCCGCCAGACCATCCAGCTTCACGCGGGCCAAGGTATCAAGCGCCCGCTGACGCGCCTCCGCTCTCGGTACCTTGCGCAGCACCAGCGGGTACGCGACGTTCGCCAGGACATTCATGTGGGGAAACAAGGCGTAATTCTGGAATACTATGCCAATGTCTCGTTTGTTGGGCGGCAGGCGGGTGATGTCTCGATCACCCAAGAAAAGTTTACCGGAATCCGGCCGGACAAAACCGGCCAGAGCCATGAGTAACGTGGTCTTGCCCGATCCCGATGGCCCTAGCAGTGTGAGGAATTCGCCAGCCTGGATGTCGAGCGAAACATCCTCCAGTGCGACGTAGGACCCATAAGCCTTGTGCACGCTTTCGATGGTGATCGCGAGCGACTTCATCATGTGCTCCAGCCTTGAAGCGCGTCGCGTTCGACCGGCTTCACGCGACGCGCTTTAGGTTCTTGTTTTCATGCATGTCGTTGTCGCGCGCTGCACATTTTTGCGCGACATGCGTTAGAGCTGAGGGTCAGCGGGCCATCATTTCATCGAAGGCTCTTTGTGCAGCCTCGCCATTCTTGACCCACCATTCTGAATTGGAAAACACCGAAGTGCCAGCATTTTCAGGCGCGGTCGCAAGGGTCTTCAGACGGTCCGCGGGAATAAGGCCACCCTCATATGCCGCAGGATTGACGGGGCCGTAGGCAATGAAATCGGTCAGCTTGGCAACCCGCGCGGGCTGCGTCATCGCTGCGATGAGCTTCATCGCGGCTTCCTTGTTCGGCGCTCCCTTCGGCACCCCAAGGCAGTCCGTGCCGATGACCGAACCCTTGAAGGTGTAGTCAGCCGCGCCGCCATCTGCTTTCACGGTTTGGGCGCGTCCGTTCCAGGTAATGACCAAATCCGCCTCACCGTCTTTCAGCAACTGCGCGGACTGGGCGCCCGAGGTCCACCACACGGCGACATCTGGTTTGATCGCTTCAAGCCGCTTGATGGCGCGTTCTAGCCCTTCCGGCGTGCTGAGCACGGAATAGACGTCGGCCGGTGCCACGCCGTCGGAGAGAAGCGCGATCTCGATCGAATCTTGCGCATTGGCGCGCAACGCGCGACGGCCAGAAAATTTGGCAACATCCCAGAATTCCGCCCACGTCTTCGGCGGGTTCTGGCCATAGGTCTTGGTGTTCCACGACATGACGGTGCCATAGGAGTCGAACGGATAGCAGTAGTCGGACTTCGCACCCTCCGGCACGGATTTCGGATCGATGATCTTGTAGTCGAGTGGCTCCAGCAGCGACTGTGCGGCAGCCTGCGCGCCTTCCGGCGAACCCAGGTGGACGATGTCGGTCGTGACTGCACCCGAGGTAACCTGCATCTTCAGGGCGGCCAGGCCGTCGCTCTGCGTCTCCTCGCGGACATCATAGCCGAGCTCTTTTGCAGCCGGGCCCCACATGGCTTCCTTTATGGCGTTGCCATAATCGCCGCCTGCGGTCGTGATGGTGACCGTCTGCGCGTGCACGGGCAGGGCAGCCGAGATTGCGAATGCTGTTAAGGAAATGCGTAGCCAGGACATAGGTTCTCCTCCCCAACTTTTATGGAATATCGCTTGAACGAGCCGTTATTTTGTAATCGTAACGTTACGATTGCATCTGAATACGCTAGAGTCAAGCTGCTTCCTGCGGGAGTTTGGATTGACCGGGATGTCGAATTCGGTAACGTTATGGCGGTCAGCAAATCAGCCGGCGCTTTCGCAAATGAAGTCGGGCGAACAATGGCCAATCTAAAGCAGATCGCCGCGGAACTTTCCCTGTCGGTGACCACGGTATCCCGCGCTCTGAAGGACGGGCCGGAAGTGCTGCCCTCGACCATAGCCCGCGTCAAGGAGGCGGCTAAGCGGGTCGGCTATTTACCAAATCATCATGGTCGCGCGCTCAAAACCGGTCGAACGCAGACGCTGACGGCGGTACTCCCGATGGAGACCCGAGACCATCTGTCCGATCTGTTGAAGCTTCCTTTAATCGAAGGCATGACGCTGGCGGCGCGGCAAGCCGGTTATAGTCTGTCCATCTATTCCACCACGCCCGACGACGATCCCGTTGAGAGTGTGCAGCGGCAGCTTCAGGCGCGCAGCGCAGACGGCCTGATCATCACGCGCCTGGTGTCGGCTGATCCGCGCGTCAAGCTGCTGCTTGATAGAGGCATGCCATTCGTCGCGTTTGGAAGAACCGACCTGGATATTGCGTATCCTTATGTCGATGTCGACAATGAACAGATTGCCTACGAGGCGACCCGGCGGCTCATGGATATTGGCTGTCGACGCATTGCGCTGCAACTTCTCGTTCCGGAGGACCAGACGAGTGCCATGCGTCTTTCCGGGTATGGAAGGGCAATGGCCGAGGCCGGTATTCCGATCGACCAATCGTTGATCGGTCATGGCATGTTCACGATGGAATCGAGCGCAGGCTGGTTCGATCGCTTGCTGGCGTCATCAGATCCGTCGACTGGCCTGGCGTGCGCCAACGAACTGGGCCTTCTGGGAGCGTTGCACGCTCTCGGCAAGCGGGGTCTTACACCGGGCCGCGACGTCCACATCGTCACCCGTGACAGCACGCGGCTGGCACGTTTCCTGCCGGCAAAGATCGGAGTTCATTTCGTGGATATGGCTGGTGTTGGACGCAAACTTATCGAAGTCCTGGAGAGCCGGATCATCAATCCGCTTGGGCCGGTGGAGACAGTCTTGGTGCAAGGCAGATTCGAGCCGGCCGAATAATCCGGGCTGCCCTCAGGATGCCACCTCGTCTTGAACCGGCCGGATCAGCGCCTTTGCGGCAGCTGCTCCCGCCGCTAGGATACGATCCGACCATTCCGTCCCTTCCACGGCGCGCGCGAGTTGCAGCGCGCCGATGAGCGTTGCAAACATGCCCAACGCAGCGCCCTCGGGATCGTTGGTCTGCGGCAGAGCTTCAGCTATCTGGCGCACCAGAGATTGAGCGCGCTCGGCATAGAGGGCTCGCGTTTCAGGCGGCTGCCGCGCGATTTCCGGCAACAACGCGGCCGAAGCGCAGCCCTTTCCAGGATTGTCCCGGTGCTCGGCCGATAGATACGTCTCTATGGCCATCTCCGGGCCGCCGGCGTCCAACGCTTCCTGCACTTGATGCGACTGCGCGTCCAACGCCGCCGCCACGCTTTCACGGACGAGCTCCGCCTTGGACTGGAAGTGCGGATAGAAGGCGCCGTTCGTCAGCCCGGCGTCGCTCATGATGGTCGCAAGCCCGGACGCCGCGATGCCGTCAGATCGAAAACGTTCGGCGGCGACCTCCATGATCCGGCTGCGTGACGCGTCTTTTCGGCCCTTTTCGTAGCGCATGGTCTTTCTTTCCTGTCCTGCTATTGCATTATGATCATAATCTGATAATACGACCATAATTCAATTCGTGGAAATAAGCTAGACCTCTCGAACCTGGAACATCAAAAATGAATGGGAATTCTGAAAAGACCGCAATCGTGACCGGAGCCTCCTCGGGCATCGGCCGCGCCAGCGCCGAGGCCTTGGCGCGGGCGGGTTTCACTGTCTTCGGGACAAGTCGCCGCAAGACCAGTAATGGCCCAAATGGAGTGACCATGCTGGCATGCGACGTGACCGATGATGCGGCCGTCAATGCGCTCGTTGCCACCGTGCTCGCGCAGACCGGCCGGATCGACCTCCTGGTCAACAATGCCGGTGTCGGCCTGCTAGGCGGCGCCGAGGAATCCTCGGTCGCACAGGTACAAGCCCTGTTCGACGTCAATCTGTTCGGCGTCATGCGAATGACCAATGCGGTGTTGCCGTCGATGCGGCGGCGCGGCGAAGGGCGCATCATCAATATCGGCTCGATTCTGGGACTGGTACCCGCGCCATACTCAGCTCATTACTCGGCAGTCAAGCACGCGCTCGAGGGCTATTCGGAATCGCTTGACCACGAGGTGCGCGCCTTCAACGTCCGCGTTTCCGTCATCGAGCCGGCATTCGTCCGCACCGTCTTCGACCAGAACGGCATCGAGCCGGATTCGCTGTTAAAGGAATACGATCGGGCTCGAGCCGGGCTCAAGGCGCTGCTGGGCGATGTGATGCCCAAGGCCGATCGGCCGGAAGTGGTGGCGGATGTGGTTGTCAAGGCAGCGACCGATGCCCGTCCGCGACGGCGCTACACCGCCGGTAAGGCAGCGCGCCAGGTCAGCCTGCTGCGCCGCTTTGCCCCCGCGGGGATTTTCGACAAGAGCCTGCGCCAGCAGTTCCGACTGCCAGTCTGAACGACAGCGAGCCAGAGGATTTCACGCAGATGCGACTAGCAACCACAACACATTTGGCCAGGCCCTACGAGACGGAGGCGCCAAACATGACACATACATCCAATCGGCCGCCGCGTTCACCGGCATTATTCCGGGACGCGCCAACGCTCTCGATCGATGTCGGCGGCACAGCATTTGCTTACAGGGAACTCGGGCCCAGGGCGGGCGTGCCGGTGATCCTGCTCAACCATCTGGCTGCTCAGCTGGACAATTTTGATCCGCGCATTGTCGATGGCCTCGCTGCGACCCGGGGGGTGATTGCCTTCGACAATCGCGGCATCGGTGCTTCGGGAGGCAAAACTCCGTCGACCATTTCCGGCATGGCGCGGGATGCAATCGCCTTTATCCGGGCGCTGGGGTTCGAAGAAGTCGATCTCTTCGGCTTTTCACTCGGCGGCTTCGTGGCGCAGGAGATTGTGCTGACCGAGCCCAAGCTTGTGCGCAAACTCATCCTGGCTGGCACGGGGCCGGCCGGTGGGCAAGGCATCGACAAGGTGACGCCGCTGACGATCGTGGACATGATCAAGGGCGCGCTGACTTTTCGGGATCCGAAATACTATCTCTTCTTCACAAGAACGCCGAATGGCCGCCGCGCCGCAAACGCATTTCTGCAACGATTGAAAGAGCGCCGGAATAACCGGGACAAAGCGGTATCGCTGAGCGCGTTCGGCGCGCAACTCAAGGCGATCAAGGCCTACGGACTGCAGGCGCCACAAGACCTGAGCACCATCCGCATTCCCACTTTAGTTGCGAATGGCGACCAGGACAGGATGGTGCCGAGCAGCAATACCTACGATCTCGCCGGGCGTATCCCGGGGGCGCATCTGGTCATCTATCCGGATGCCGGGCATGGCGGGGTATTTCAGAACTACGCCGATTTTGTCCGGAAAGCCCTGTCCTTCCTCGAAACCGGACGTGTCCCACAATGCGGCTTTTCAGCCGAACGCGCACGGCTCGTTTTTGCCTGCGTACCCATACCTTGTCTTAGAAAGTAACTGCCATGAAGGCATTCGTTGTCGATAAGTATAATAAAAAGGGCACCCTGCGGCTGGCCGAAATGCCGGAACCGGAGCTCCAGGACAGCGATGTTCTGGTCGAGGTCCATGCCGCAGGGGTGAACCTGCTCGATTCCAAGATCAGAACCGGAGAATTCAAACTCATCCTGCCCTATCGCCGGCCGTTCATCCTGGGCCACGACGTGGCCGGGAAGGTTATCCGCGTGGGATCCAAGGTCCGCAAGTTCAAAGCCGGCGACGAGGTCTATGCGCGACCGCGCGATGGCCGGATTGGGACATTCGCCGAATTCATTGCCGTGAATGAGGCCGACGTAGCCTTGAAGCCTGCGAATCTCAGTATGGAAGAGGCGGCCTCGATTCCCCTGGTCGGTTTGACCGCCTGGCAGATGCTCGTTGAAAGGGCAAACCTGAGGAAGGGACAGAAGATCTTCATTCAGGCTGGTTCCGGCGGCGTCGGGACATTTGCTATTCAGTTGGCCAAGCACCTCGGCGCGACCGTTGCGACAACCGCGAGCGCGGCGAGTGCCGATCTGGTCAAAAGTCTCGGCCCCGATGTCGTCGTCGACTACAGGAAAGACGACTTCGAGAAAGTTCTGTCGGGCTACGACGTCGTCTTGAACAGCCAGGACGCCAAGACACTCGAAAAATCCCTGAACGTGCTGAAACCGGGTGGGAAGCTCATCTCCATCTCGGGTCCGCCGGACCCCGAATTTGCCAGGGAAAAGGGACTGAATTTGATGCTGAGGCTGGTGCTGCGCCTACTCAGCCGCGGAATTCGGGCCAAAGCCAAGCGCCGTGGCGTGCAGTTTTCGTTCCTCTTCATGTGGGCGCAGGGCGATCAGCTGAGCAAAATCACCGCCCTCATCGAAGCCGGCGCGATCCGCCCGGTTGTGGATCGGGTCTTTCCCTTCGAAGCGACCAATGACGCCCTGGCCTATGTCGAAACAGGACGCGCCAAGGGCAAGGTCGTCATCAAGGTCAGATAGCAAGTCCTTCGAACGCTGCCCGCAGCGTCTCGAACGGCGCGAGTGCGCCGCGCACCTGCACGACGGCGGCGGCGACGCGATGGGCGCGCTGCACCGCCTCAGTCGGCGCATGGCCGGCAAGGCGAGCGGCGAGATAGGCGCCGTTGAAGGAGTCGCCGGCGCCGGTGGTGTCGACAGGGTTGGCGACGTGCACCGCCGGCACCGATTGCGAGGTACCGTTTTGCGCTATCAGCGCCGGTTCCTCGCCGTTCTTGACGACGACTTCGCCGACCAGTTTTCGCAGCCGTTCGGCTGTTTTCTGCGGTGTCGTATCACCAAACAGCATCTGCTCGTCGGGAAAGGTCGGGAGCGCGATATCGGCGACGGCGAGCGCCTCGAGGATCGCGGCCTGCGCTTCCTCGCGCCGGCGCCATAGCCGCGGCCGGTAATTGGGATCGAAGGCAATCAGCGAGCCGGCCACGCGCGCCTCGGCCACGGCCGTCAGCAGCACCTTGCGTGCATCCTCGTCTAGGATTGCCAAGGTGATGCCGGAAAAATAGACAAGCGCCTGGTTTTCAAGGCTTTTCTGCAGAGCGGCTGGGTCGGAAGCCAGCTGCCTGGCGGCCGCATCGGCCCGCCAATAGGTGAAAGAACGTTCGGCGCCGGTCAGCGTGATCGCATAGAGGCCGGGGCGGGCGCCCGCTATCACCGGGCTGGCGCCGATGCCGATGCCGTTCTCGGCCAGGAACTTGATCTGGTCGCGTGAGAACGGGTCGTCGCCGAAGGCCGACACATAGGTCGCCGGCCTCTCGCTGCTCAAGGCATGCAGCGCCCACAAAGTGTTGAACGTGTCGCCGGCAAAGCCCATGCGCCAATTTGGCCCGGCCTGGCCCGAAAGCTCGAGCATGCACTCGCCGATCGAGGCGATGCCGTTTCCTGCCATGAAGCACTCCTCCATCCTGCAATTGCGGTGCTGTAGCTTTTTGCGGCCGGCAGCGCCATGCTCGGCGACGGCGGATTCTTGCACTGGGCGCGATTTCCCACAGGGGCGTGGGACGCGATCTGCCCAGCGAAACGTTATCCGCAGAACAGGAATGGGTTTGGCATCGTTATGGCGTTATCTTCTTGGAGGCCTCGGCCTGGCTGCCTTGCTCGCTGGCGTGCTGGCCGTCGTCTATCTGACGGCGCCGCATGCACCCCAACCAAGCTCGGACGTAGGCCGTTCCCAGACGACGGCGAACAAGCTGTTCGTGGCGACTTTCGAGCCCGAGAAAGGCGTCATCCGGCAGGGCGAACTGGAATCCTGGCTGCTGACGCTCAAAACCGTCGAGGGTGCGCCGGTGGAAGGTGCTGCGATAACGATTTCCGGCGGCATGCCGCAGCACAAGCACGGTCTACCGACCAGCCCGCAGGCGACCGATTACCTCGGCGCGGGGCGCTATCGCATCGACGGCGTGAAATTCACGATGAGCGGGTGGTGGCAATTGCATTTTGCCATTTCCGCTGCGGCCGGTTCGGACACTGTCGTCTTCAACGTGGTGCTGTGAGGCACTGATGAGCCGGCTTTCCAGCCTTCTCGCGTTGGTGATGGTGGCCGTGCTCGCCGGCTGCGGCAGATCGGAGTTTTCCGACGCCGAAAAGCAGACCATCGCCTCGCTGGCGCTGTCCAAGTTGCCGCCGCTGAAGCCCGACACCACCAATCGCTTCGCCGATGTGCCGGCCGCCGCGGCACTCGGCTCGACGCTGTTTTTCGACACCGGGATGAGCGGCGGCGGCACGGTATCATGCTCGACCTGCCACAAGATCGACCGCCAGTTCCAGGACGACCTGCCGCAAGCGGTCGGCGTCGGCCGCACCAACCGGCGTACCATGCCGTTGGCCGGCGTCGCGCATGATCCCTGGTTCTTCTGGGACGGGCGGCGCGACAGCCTGTGGGCGCAAGCACTGACACCGCTCGAAAATCCGCTGGAGCAGGCCGGCAACCGCGCCGCCTTCGCGCATTACATCAAGGCCCGCTTCGGCGAGCGCTACGAGCGCATCTTCGGGCCGCTGCCTGACCTTTCGAGCGTGCCGGCCAATGCCAGCCCGCTCGGCACCGATGCCGAGAAGGCGGCCTGGAACGCCATGCCCGCCAGCCAAGCCGAGGACGTCAACCGCGTCTTTGCCAATATCGGCAAGGCGATCGCCGCCTTCGAGCGCTCGATCGCGCCGCCGCAGACACGCTTCGACCGCTTTGCCATCGACCTGGCTGCGGGCGCCGAGCCGAAAGGCGACGCCGCCTTTTCGCCGGAGGAAATCCTCGGCCTGAAATTGTTCATCGGCAAGGCCAATTGCGTGACCTGCCACAACGGCCCGCGTCTTACCGACGGCAGCTTCCACAATACCGGCGTGCCGCCGGTCGCGGGCCTGCCGCCGGATCGCGGCCGCGTCGACGCGGTACGCCAAGTCGAGGCCGACCCGTTCAACTGTTTCGGCGTCTTTCGCGACGGCGATGCCGACGCCTGCCGCGAACTGCGCTTCATGGTCAAGACCGGGCCGGAACTCGTCCGCGCCTACAAGACTCCGTCGCTGCGCGGTGTCGCCACCCGTCCGCCCTACATGCATGCCGGGCAGTTTTCCTCGCTCGACGAAGTGGTGGCGCATTACTCCAGGGCGCTGGCAAGTGTCGAAGGCACATCCGAGATCCACCCGCTGCAGCTCTCTGACCGCGAGCGCGCGGCGCTGGTGGCGTTTTTGAAGACGCTGGCGGAGTGAGGCCGGGTTAGTCTGCGACAAGAGCGGACCATCGTCTTGGGCCGCCAAGTAACGTTGACACGATGCAGGGTCGCTGCTCATGATAACAAAGGCGCAAAGTGCGATACCTCAGGCTGTGGGAGGATAAAAATGCAGCCACTTGTCATCGACGCAAAATCTCAACCTGTTTCAATTGACCCCGCCAAGACTGCAGTTCTCGTCGTGGACATGCAGAATGACTTCGGCTCGAAAGGCGGAATGTTCGACAGAGCCGGCATCGATATCTCCGGGATTCAAAAGGCTGTCGGCCCTACTGCAACCGTAGCAGCGGCCGCTCGCAAGTTGAGACTGCCCGTCATCTATCTGAAGATGGGGTATCATTCCGACCTTTCGGATCTCGGGACATCGGATGCCCCCAATCGTCTCCGACATCTCCGGATCTTTGGGGTCGGTGAGAAAATGACAGCGCCGGATGGCAGTGAGAGCCGGATTCTGATCCGCGACACCTGGGGAACAGACATCGTCAACGACCTAAGGCCGGAGGCGGGGGATGTTGTCCTCTACAAAACCCGGTTCAGCGGCTTCTACGAGACCGAACTCGATGCTGTTCTGAAGGCCGCAGGCATCAAACAGCTCATCGTGACTGGGTGCACGACCAGCGTGTGTGTGGAGTCGACAATTCGGGATGCCTTCTTCAGGGACTATCACTGCATCCTGCTGACGGATTGCACGAGCGAACCCATCGCATTGGACGCCCCACGGAGCAACCATGACGCCTCGATTACGCTCGTGCAGATACTCTTTGGATGGACATCGACGTCCGACCATTTCCTGAAGGGGATCGAGGAGCAATTTCAGGAGCGTCTTGAACGAGCCGGATGAGCTGACGAGCTCGGTGAGCGCCTATCGATCCTTCACCGTCTCCATCGCGACAAACGTTGAGGTCTGGGCGACGTGCGGCAGGGCGGAGATGCGCTCGCCGAGCACGCGGCGGTAGGCGGCGATGTCGGTGGTGCGGACCTTCAGCAGATAGTCGAAGCTCGATGCCATCATGTGGCACTGCTCGATCTCCGGCACCGCCTGCACGGCGCGGTTGAAGGCGTCGAGCGCGGCCGAGCGGGTGTCGGACAGTTTCACCTGGACGAAGGCGACATGGCCTTCGCCCATGCGCTCACGGTCGATGATCGCCTGGTAGCCCCTGATGAAGCCGTCCTTCTCCAGCCGTTTGACCCGTGCCTGCACCGGCGTCTTCGACAGGCCGACTTTCGCCGCCAGTTCCGACATGGAAAGCCGGCCATTGCTGCCCAGAGTCGACAGGATGTTCCTGTCGATCCGGTCCAATTGGTCTTCTGTCACTGGATTCCTGGTCGAATTGGAGGTGATCAGTCCTAATGATAGATCGATCGATCTGTTCTGTCGACTTCTTTGGACCGACTGGAATCCCTACTTATGTTAGCTTGCGCCGTTCGGTCCGGTGACCGCCGGCCCGCTCCCTTATGCTCGCTCTACAGGACCGCCATGCCAGCGCTCGACACCATCCGCCAGCAGATCCGTGCCAATTATTTGCCCGACGAAGATCAGGCGGTGAAGCGGCTGGCCGATGCGGCCGGGCTGTCCGCGCAAGAACGCAAGGCGATTTCGGCCCGTGCAGCCGATCTGGTGCGCGCGGTGCGCGGCTCGTCCGATCCGCGGCTGATGGAGGTCTTCCTGTCAGCCTATGGCCTCTCGACCAAAGAAGGCGTGGCGCTGATGTGCCTGGCCGAGGCGCTACTGCGCGTGCCCGACACCGAGACGATGGACGACCTCATCGCCGACAAGATTGCGCCGCACGACTGGTCGGCGCATTCGGGCGGCTCGAGCTCGATCTTCATCAATGCGTCGACGTGGGCGCTGATGCTGACCGGCCGCGTGCTTGACGAAGGCGAGGGCGGCATCGAAGGCACGCTGCGCGCCATGGTGCGCCGGCTGGGCGAGCCGGTCATCCGCAAGGCGGTGGCGGCGGCGATGCGCGAGATGGGTGAGCAGTTCGTGCTCGGCCGCACCATTGCCGAGGCGGTCAGGCGCGGCCGTCCGATGACGCAGAAGGGCTATCTCTATTCTTTCGACATGCTGGGCGAGGCGGCCCGCACCGAGGCCGACGCACTGCGCTACCTCAAGGCATATGCCGACGCCATCTCCTCGCTCGACGCCGGCGCCAACGGCCCCGACATCCGCCAGAACCACGGCATTTCGGTAAAACTGTCGGCGCTGCATCCGCGCTATGAGGTGACGCAGAAGGAAAAGATGCTGCCCGTCATGGCCGAGCGGCTGCTGTCGCTGGCGCTGGCGGCGCGCCATTCGCGCATGGGGCTCAATATCGATGCCGAGGAGGCAGACCGCCTCGATTTGTCGCTCGACGTCATCGAACGGGTGCTGGCCGAGCCGGAGCTGGCCGGCTGGAACGGTTTTGGCGTCGTCGTGCAGGCCTATGGCCCGCGCGCCGCTTTCGTCATCGACTGGCTCTACGAATTGGCGAGGAAATACGACCGCAGCATCATGGTGCGGCTGGTCAAGGGCGCCTATTGGGACACCGAGATCAAGCGGGCGCAGACGCTCGGGCTCGACGGCTATCCGGTCTTTACCCGCAAGGCCAACACCGACGTCTCCTATTTGGCCTGCGCTAAGAAGCTGTTGGCGATGACCGATCGCATCTATCCGCAATTCGCCACACATAACGCCCACACCGTCGCCGCCATCCTGTCGATGACGACGGACCGCGACACATTCGAGTTCCAGCGGCTGCACGGCATGGGCGAAGCACTGCACGAGACGGTGCGCAAGGCCGAAGGCACGCGCTGCCGCATCTATGCGCCGGTCGGCGCGCATTCCGACCTGCTCGCCTATCTGGTCCGCCGGCTGCTGGAGAACGGCGCCAACTCCTCGTTTGTCCACCAGCTCACCGACGAGGAGGTCGAGCCCGAGGACATCGCCCGCGACCCGCTCGAAACCGTGGAGAAGCAAGGTCCCGCCGCCAATCCGGCGATCGTGCCGCCATCGGCGATTTTTGGCCCCGGCCGGCGCAACTCCAAGGGTTTCGATATCGCCGACACGCTGACGCTGGCTGCGATCGACAAGGCGAGGGCCGAGTTCGCCGGGCCGGAGCGCTGGCACGCCAAGCCGGTCAGCCGCGCCGCCGGCTACGGCAAGCAGCGTCCGGTGGTCAATCCGGCAAAACCTTCGGAAGTGGTCGGCACGGTCAGCGAGGCCGGCGCCAAGCAGGTCGAGACCGCCGTGCGCATCGCCGTCGAGGCACAACCGGCATGGGCAAGACGCCCGGTCGCTGAGCGTGCTGCCATCCTCAACCGGGCGGCCGATCTCTACGAGGCGAACGCCGTCGAGTTCTTCGCGCTGGCCGCACGCGAGGCAGGCAAGTCACTGGCCGACGGCGTTGCCGAGGTGCGCGAGGCGGTCGACTTCCTGCGCTACTATGCTGCCGAGGCGGTCAATGCCGAGGCGGGCACCGAGGCGCGCGGCGCCATCGCCTGCATCTCGCCGTGGAATTTTCCGCTCGCCATCTTCACCGGGCAGATTGCGGCGGCACTCGTCACCGGTAATTCCGTCATCGCCAAACCGGCCGAGCAGACGCCGCTGATCGCCTTTCGCGCCGTCCAGCTGCTGCGCGAGGCCGGCGTGCCGGAAGACGTCATCCAGCTTCTGCCCGGCGACGGCCCCTCGGTCGGGGGCCCGCTGACCGCCGATCCGCGCATTGCCGGCGTCTGCTTCACCGGCTCGACCGAGGTCGCCAAGCTGATCGAAAAGCAGCTCGCCGAGACCGCCGCGCCCGACGCCATGCTGATCGCCGAGACCGGCGGCCTGAACGCCATGATCGTCGATTCCACCGCGCTACCCGAACAGGCGGTGCGCGACATCCTGGCCTCCGCCTTCCAGAGTGCCGGCCAGCGCTGCTCGGCATTGCGAATTCTCTATGTGCAGAAGGACGTCGAGAAGAAGATGCTGGAGATGCTGAAGGGCGCGATGGAAGCGCTCAGCCTCGGCGACCCCTGGCGGATCTCGACCGATGTGGGCCCGGTCATCGACGACGAGGCGCAGGCGTCGATCCGCGACTATTGCACGAAAATGGGCCTGCAGGGCCGGCTGATCGCCAAGCTCGAAGCGCCGAAGGACGGGCGCTTCGTCGCGCCCCACGTCTTTCGGGTCAAGGGCATCGAGGAGTTGGAGCGCGAGGTGTTCGGCCCGGTGCTGCATGTCGCCACCTTCGATGCCGACGAGATCGATGCGGTGATCGCCGCGATCAACCGCAAGGGCTATGGCCTGACCTTCGGCCTGCACACCCGCATCGAAGGCCGCGCCCAGCATTTCGTCGATGGCATCCATGCCGGCAACATCTACGTCAACCGCAACCAGATCGGCGCCGTCGTCGGCGCGCAGCCGTTCGGCGGCGAGGGCCTTTCCGGCACCGGGCCGAAGGCCGGCGGGCCACATTATCTCCGGCGCTTCCGCAAGGGACCGGAGGCCGGCACCCATCTTGCCGAAGGCCGCAAGGTGACGGCGACCGAGCTCGCCGACAATCTGCCGGACCCGGCGTTTGGCGGCTGGTCGACGCGTCCAGATCGTGTCGCCATCCTGAGGAAACATCTGCGCGGCAAGGGTGCCGCGGCCATCGGCACTGCAGCCGCGATCGATTTCGGCCAGGTCGACCTGCCCGGGCCGACCGGCGAGGCCAACACGCTGTCGCTGTCGCCGCGCGGCCGCGTGCTGTGCCTCGGTCCGGACGCGGATACGCTGCTTGCCCAGGCGATCCAGGCGCTGGCCGCCGGTAATGCGGTGCTCGCCGTCGCCCCAGGCGCGCCGGCGGCACTGTCGGCGCTGACCGGCAAGGGCCTGCCGCTGGCGGCGATCGACGGCCGTCCGGACCCGGTCGAAGCGCGCTCGCTGCGCGTCGATGTGGTTGCCTTTTCCGGCACGCCCGAGGCCGCGCGCATCGTGCGCAAGGTCATCGCCGAGCGCGCCGGCCCGATCGTGCCGCTGATCAGCGAAGTCTATTATCCGGCCGCCTATGCGCACGAGCGCGCCGTCTGCGTCGACACCACGGCGGCGGGCGGCAATGCCAGCCTGCTGGCCGCTGCGTAGGGTTTCGCCAGGGCTCGCGTATCGCGGGCAGGGGCGGCGCCGACTTTGGTGCCGGCATAGGGACGGTCGCTACCTGATACCGAGCGGCACCTCGAACTGCCAGGCCGAGCGACCGGCTCCGTCTGGAATCGGCGGAAACGGAGATGCCCGGCGGACCGCGTCGAGTGCGGCCTTGTCCAGCGCGGTAACACCTGAACTGCCCGTCAGCCTGGCCGACCGGACGTTGCCATTCGAGCCGACGGTAAAGGCAACGGTTGCTGTGCCGGTGGCGCGCGTGCGTGTCGAATTGAAGGCCCGCACCAGCTTTGACCTGATCTTGCCGGGGTAGTTCGTGACGGCTGCATTGCCGATGCCTGATTTGCCGCCCCTGCTGGCGGTCAGGAGCTTGCCGTCCTTCCTGCCGTCGGCCATGCCGCGCGCGACATCCGTTTCGTCACGGCCGCCGGAGCCGGTCTTTCTCTTCTTGGAATCGGCTTTGGCAAGTGCCTTGCCCGACTTCTTGCGCAGGGTCGGCTTTTCAGGCTCATCTGGTTCGGCTTTCCCGGCCGGCTTTTTCTGCGCGGTTGCCTTCTTCGGCTGCTTGGGCTTCGGCCTGTCCGGCTTCGGTTCTTCCGCCGCGCCGACTGTCTCGGTCGTCTGAACTGTTTCGGCTGGCCTCGGAGCGGCTGGTACCGGCGCGTTTGTCTCGGCAGGTTTGGCCGTTTCGACGGCGCTTGCTGGCGGCGGCACGGCATTGTCGTCGGTAGGCACCAGCCTGTCGATCGCAAGAATGTCGGGCGATGGGTCTTGGCGCGCCGGCTGCGCAGGAGCTGGCTCGGTGCGATCGGCAGGCGCAGCAGTTTCCGTTGCGGCCTCGCTAACCGGCTCGACCACTCCCGATGCTTCGGCCGCGTCAGTGACCGGCTGGAGCGTCTCCTCGGCCGCGGTCGCCTGTGCCTCGACCGTTTCGACGGGCTTGGCCTCGAGCATGGTCACCATCGTTACGTTGGCCACTTCCGGGTCATCTGCGGCATCGCCGGCCGCCTGCTGCGGATCGGCGCCGAGCAGCATTTCGCCGTGCTGGTCGGCACCTTCGATCTTTGGCCGATCGTCCGGCAGCGTGAGAAAGGCCAGCGCCACCGCTACGTGGAATGCGCAAGAGCAGGTGATCGCCACCGTCCAGTTGCGGCGCCGCTGCTTCCGTCGTGCCTGCCGCAATGGCTCCGCCGGCACCGTAGGCAAGTCGCCGTCGGCATCGACGATGTAACCGTCTTCCGGCCTGTCGCGCAGCGAAACACGCAGCGCCCCGCGCGGGATGGCGAAATCCGGATCATCCGGCTCCGGCGGCAGGAAACCGGCTAGCGGCCACGCCACAGCGTTTCGTGCGAAGGCGGGTTCCAGTCCCAAAATTCAGACCCCGAAGGCGATGCCGGTCCTAGTCTGCGCCTTCAGCCCGCGCATGCAGGCATTCGGCTCGGCGCCGGCGCATTCCGTGGCGCTATTGATCAACACGCGGCTGACCTTGCCGCAATCGGTGCCGGCAAGGTCGAAACGCGTCACCTTGGTCTTGCCTGCCGGCAGCTCCTTGAAATCGAGCACGGTCAGCCGATCGACGACGCCGGCCTCATTGAACAATGCGATCTCGAATGCCGCCTTGGACAGACCGGCGCCGAGATTGTTGGTGACCACGAACGTCAGGCGGCAGCCCTTGTCGGAAGGCTGCGCGCCGTTGAGCTCGAGGAAAAGCGCCGGCACTTGCTGTTGTGTCCACGCCGGAGCCGCCGCAAGCAATATTGCCAGCACCGCGGCGAACAGACGAAGGGATGCCGTCATGCCTGTCATTGTCGTCAGCCTCCAAACCTCATGGTCGCCGCCAGCTTCAGGGTGACGCCGGGCTCGTAGACGACGCTCGTCGTCGATGCGTTCAGCGGGTTGGCGTATTTGACGTCGAACAGATTGTCGGCGCGGAAATCGACCTTGAAATTGTCGGTCGCCTGGTAGCTGGCGAAGGCATTGACCAGCGTGTAGTCCCTGGCCACCGGGTTGCCCTGCGGCTTGCCGTTGTATTGCACTTCGCCGCCGATGGTCAGCCGGTCCTCGAGAAAGCGCAAGCCGAGTTGCCCGGTGATCTGGGGGGAGGGGACGGTGACAAGGTCCGCCCGTTCGCCTTCATAGGAAATCGTGTGGCCGTCGGTGATCGAGGCGGACAGGCCGGCAAAGCCCCAGGCGGCGTCATAGACGCCCTCCATCTCGAAGCCGTGGATCTTGGCCTTGGCGAAATTCTGATACTGGAAACAGATCGGTATGCCCGGACCGAACGGGCAGCCGCTGGTCGGGTCGAACGGCGATAGGGTCACGCCGTCGATGTAGTCGTCGACATTGTTGTTGAAATAGGCCGCCTTCAGCCGCAACGCGTCTTCGGCCTCAATGACGCCGTTGGTGCTGTAATTGACGCCGAATTCCACGGTCTTGCCGGTTTCGGGCTTGAGATTGGGATTGGGGAGGAACGGAAAGCTGACGCCTGCCGGATGATTGCCGCTGATCAGGGTCTCCGACAGCGACGGAGAACGGTAGCCTTCCGCATAGGTGCCGTAGAATTGCAGCCCGGAAAGGCTGGCGGTTTCGAAGGGCGAAACGCCCACTGTGATGCGTGGCGACAGCCGGTTGCCCGAGGTTTCGCCGACATCGCTGTCGAGCTTGTAGCTGTCGTAACGCAGCCCGGCGATGACCTCGAGCCAGTCCCAGGTGAGCTTGTCCTGGACGTAAGCGCCGGAGACGTTCCTGTTGCCCGAGGGCGTGTAGAAACTGTCGCCGCCCGCCGTGCCGCCTGTCTCGACATCGTCGCCAACCCAGTCGCCGCCATAGGTCAGCTCATGCGCAATGCCGACGGTCTCGAATCTCGACGTGTTCCAGATGTCGATGCCGGAGGTGCCGATGTCGAACGTCGATTTCGAGCCCGCCGGCAAAACCACGGGCAGGCCGGTGACCGGATCAAACCGGTTTTGCGCGACAAGGGTCGTCAGATCGAGCTTAGTCTTGTTGTAGGAGACGTTGATGTGGAGATCGAGCCAGCTTTTGTCTTCGTCGGTGATGTTGTAGCGGGCCGTGAAGGTATTCGCCTTGAGGTCGGCGTCGTTCACCGGCGTGCTGCCGCTGGTCTCGGTCCATCCGTCGTTCGAGCCGATCCAGCCCAGCTTCAGCTCGCTGTTTTCGCTGGGGCGGATGGTCGTCTTGAGGAGGCCGCTCAAGACGTCGAAGCCGGTGCCCGCTACAGTGGCGCCGCCGCCATGCTTGTAGTCGTCATAGTCGCGGTAGATGATATTGCCGAGCACGTCCCAGTTCTCGTTGATCCGATAGGCGCCGGTGGCACTGGTGGTCCAGCCTTCGCCGTTGGTTTCGTAGCGCCCGGTCGCAGATGCCGCCCAGGTCTCGTCCGGCTTGAGGAAATCCTGCGCATCCTTGGTATCGAAAAATACGACGCCGCCGATCGCCCCGGAGCCGTAGGTGTTGGCGACCGGGCCGCGGATCACGTCGACGGATTTGATCAGTTCGGGATCGATGTAGAAGGCCGATTGCGTACCGTGATCCGAGCGCTGGAAATTCTGGCGGGCACCGTCGACGATGACGGAGACGCGGCCGAAGTCCTGCAAGCCGCGGATGTTGATGCTGGAGCTGACACGCCTCGCGTCGGCTTGGACGGCGACACCCGGCACACCGAACAGCATCTCGTTGGGCGTCGTCGCCATGCGGCGCTCGAGCTGTTCCTCGTCGACATGGCTGGCTGAAGCAAGCGACTCGATCGCCGTCTCGCCGGTACGGCTGAGGATCAGGATCTTGTCGAGCAGCGTGGTACCCGCCGGCTTTGTCTTTTCGGGCTGTTGAGACCGGTCAGTCTGCTGCTGGTCAGTTGCCGGTTGGGCGGCCTGCTGGGCGCCGGCCGGTGTGGCGAGCAGCGGGATCGCCGCCGCGCCGGCCAAAAACGCAGCCATTTTGCTTGTCATAGAACAGTGTGTCAGGCCGTTGCCCGCCAGCCGTCCCCAATTCGCCAACCCCATGCTGCAACTCCAAGAATCCATGTTCGATGCTGGCTGGCTTGGGGCTCGCTGGCATTTTTCATCGCGTCCGGCGTCTTAAATGTTGACTCATTTACTCCGGTATTGCACTGCTAGATAACATGACCATTCGAGTCAAGAATTGAATCGGCATTTCACGCAGGCGCCGAGCCAGATGCCCGGCACAGGAAAGGGAGCGAACCCATGAACACGCACAATCCCAGCGACTTTCGCTATCGCGTCCGCCGTTCCGACGAAAATTCCGTCCGTTTCGACCGGGTCCAATCGGCCGTGAGAACGCTGTCAAGCAACACGCTGTTCCAGGGCGAGCACGAGATCGGCATCGAGCATCATGGTGCGCTGTACCGGCTGAAGATCACCCGGCAGGGCAAGCTCATCCTCAACAAGTAGGTGGTAGAAATGGACCAGCGCGTAAAACCCGCTCCGCACGAGATCCGGCGGGCACGGGCAGACAATCCGAAAATGCGCGAGCGCGATCTCGCCGCCCAGCTCGGTATTTCGGAAGCCGAACTGGTCGCCGCGCATTGCGGCGACGGCGTCGTGCGCGTCGAGCCGCGTGTCAACGACCTCTTGACTGGCCTGGAAGCTGTCGGTGAAGTGATGGCGCTGACCCGCAACGAAAGCGCGGTGCACGAGAAGATCGGCGTCTACGACAAGGTCGTCACCGGCAATCACAATGCCATGGTGCTCGGCGAAAACATCGACCTGCGCATCTTCCCGAAAGTCTGGGCGCACGGCTTCGCCGTGGAAAAGCGCGACGGCGCCGACATCCGACGCAGCCTGCAGTTCTTCGACACCGCAGGCGAGGCGATGCACAAGGTGCATCTCAGACCCGCCTCCAACCTCTACGCCTATCAGAAGCTGGTGGCCGGGCTGGAATCGCCGAACCAGGAACCGACGGTGGCGATTTCAGCGGGCGCGGCTGACGACGAGACCGAGACTGCGGACAATTCGGCGAGCGTCGACGATCTGCGCGACCGCTGGAGCCAGCTGACCGACGTGCATCAGTTCTTCGGCATGTTGAAGACACTGAAGCTCAGCCGCCGCCAGGCGGTGCGCATGGTCGGCCAGGACTACGCCTGGCTGGTCGACAAGGATGCGGTGAGCGCCATGTTCAACCACGCCGCTGCTGGCGCCATGCCGATCATGTGCTTTGTCGGCAATCGCGGCTGCATCCAGATCCATTCTGGCCCCGTCGCCTCGATCAAGCCGATGGGACCATGGCTCAATGTGCTCGACGAGACCTTCCATCTGCACCTGCGGACCGATCACATCGATGAGGTCTGGGCCGTGCGCAAGCCGACCAAGGACGGCCATGTCACGTCGCTCGAAGTCTATGGCGCCGACGGCAAGATGATCATCCAGTTCTTCGGTAAGCGGCATGAGAGCGAAAGCGAGCGCGAAGACTGGCGCTTTCTGGCCGAAAACCTGCCGCGAATCCCGAGCCCGACCGCAGCCTGAGAAAAACGACGATGGTTCTTTTCTCCAGGCTGGCATCGGTCTCCAAGTCGGCGCCTCGTCCTGCGGCCGCTGTTTTCATGGCGTTCGCCGCGCTGATGCCGGCTCAGGCCGCCGAGGGCATCGCGACTTTCGCCGACCGCTCGCGGATCGTGGCCATCGGCGGCTCGATCACCGAGATCGTCTACGCGCTCGGTGAACAGGATCGTCTTGTCGCACGCGATTCGACCAGCCGCTATCCGCAAGCGGCGGCGGAACTGCCTGATGTGGGCTACATGCGCCAGCTGTCGCCGGAGGGTGTGCTGTCGGTCAATCCGTCCGGTATACTGGCGCTGCACGGCAGCGGACCGAAGGAAACCGTCGACGTCTTGAAGAAATCAAGCGTCCCGTTCATCGAGGTGCCCGAGCGCTATGACAATCAAGGCATTCTCGAAAAGATCCACATCGTCGGCAAGGCGCTCGGCACCGAGGCCAAAGCCGATGCGCTGGCGGCCCAGATCGACACCAGGCTGAAGGCAGCCGAAAAGCAGACCGCCTCGATCAAGGAGCGCAAGCGCACCCTGTTCGTGCTGTCGATGCAGGGCGGCAAGCTGCTTGCCGCCGGCCGCGACACCGCCGCCGACGGCATCATCAAGCTTTCGGGCGGCATCAACGCCATCGACGGCTTTGCCGGCTACAAGCAATTGTCGGACGAGGCAGTCATCACCGCCAGGCCCGACGTGATCCTGATGATGAACAATGCCGGGCCGGCCACCGCGGATGACGAATTGTTTTCGAACCCTGCCGTGGCTTCGACGCCGGCGGGAGCCGCCCGCAGGCTGATCCGCATGGACGGCGGCTATCTGCTCGGCTTCGGCCCGCGCACGGCCGACGCCATCCACGATCTCGCCGTCTCGCTCTATGGCAGCCAGGTCACGGATTGAGCGCGATGGCCGATCATTCGATCGCCGGTGCGGCGGGAATTATGGTGACGGCAGCCGAGGGTGACCGCTCGCGGCGCGCCCACCTCGTCATCCTGCTGCTCTGCGTCGGGCTGACTATCGCCGTGCTGTTGTCGCTAACCTCCGGCGCATCCGATGCCTCGGCCATCGGCGTCATGCGCGACTGGCTGTTCGGCGCGCCGCCCGGCGATGCGGCGTTGAGCGCCCGCGACCACCTGATCATCCATGACATCCGTCTGCCGCGCATCATCCTGGGCGTGCTGATCGGCGCATCGCTTGCCGTGTCCGGTGCCGTCATGCAGGGGCTGTTCCGCAATCCCCTGGCCGACCCCGGCCTGATCGGCGTTTCGGCCGGATCGAGCCTCGGTGCGGTCGCCGTCATCGTGCTTGGCTCGACCATGCTGGCGCCGCTGACTTCGGCGCTCGGCACGCTGGCGTTGCCGCTGGCTGCGTTCTGCGGCGGGCTGGCGACGACATTGCTGCTCTATCAGGTCGCGACACGGCAAGGCCGAACCTCGGTCGCCACCATGCTGCTCGCCGGCATCGCGCTGGCGGCGCTTGCCATGGCGCTGACCGGCATCCTGATCTTCATGGCCGACGACCGGCAATTGCGCGACCTGACCTTCTGGCAGCTCGGCTCGCTGGGCGGCGCAACGTGGCAAAAAATCGGCTCGGTCGGACCGATCATCGTGCTAGCGCTGGCGGCAATGCCGTTCCTGGCGCGCGGCCTCAACGCGCTGGCGCTCGGCGAGGCCACGGCCGGCCATCTCGGCATTCCGGTGCAGCGGCTGAAATACACCGCGATCGTCGGCGTCTCGGCAGCGGTCGGCGCGTCGGTCGCCGTCAGCGGCGGCATCGGTTTCGTCGGCATCGTGGTGCCGCATCTGCTGCGCCTGCTGATAGGCCCCGATAACCGTTACCTGCTGCCGGCATCGGCGCTGCTCGGCGCCGCGCTGCTGCTGTTGGCCGACGCCGTTGCCCGCACCATTGTGGCCCCGGCCGAATTGCCGATCGGCATCGTCACCGCGGTCGCCGGTGCCCCGTTCTTCCTGTGGATCCTGCTGCGTAAGCGCGGCGTCATCGACCTGTGAGGGACCGTTTGGAAACTCTACTCTGGCGGCCATCTGATGGCGTTTTCTGCGCTTCCGGTGCTCACGGACCCAAATGTCCGCTGCGCTCCGGTTCTCGAAACCACCACCATATGGCTCGCCAGAGCGATTTTCGAAATAGTCTCTAAGGGGTTCTTATGATCGAAGCGCGCGATGTCTCGGTGGCGATCGGCGGCAAGCACATTGTCGCCAATGTCGATTTCGAGGCGCGGCCCGGCGAAATCGCCGCCATCGTCGGCCCCAACGGCTCGGGCAAGACGACCTTCCTCAGAGCACTGTCCGGCGATCTTGGCTATTCGGGAGAGGTCACCATCAACGGCCGCAATCTATCGGCGATGAAGCCGGTCGAGGCGGCGACGCTGCGCGCGGTGCTGCCGCAGGCGACGACGCTGTCGTTTCCCTTCACCGTGCGCGAGATCGTCAGGCTCGGCCTGGTCGGCGGGCGCTCCGGCGCGCTGTCCGGCGAGGACCAGCGCCTGCCCGAACGGGCGCTGGCTCGCGTCGACCTCAACGGTTTTGCCGGCCGCTTCTACCAGGAGCTGTCCGGCGGCGAACAGCAGCGCGTGCAGCTTGCCCGCGTACTCTGCCAGGTCTGGGCGCCGGCGCTCGACGGCAAGCCGCGCTATCTGTTCCTCGACGAGCCGGTGTCCAGCCTCGACATCAAACACCAGCTGATCATCATGGACATCGCGCGTGATTTCGCCAGACGCGGCGGCGGCGTGGTCGCCATCCTGCACGACCTCAATTTGACGGCGATGTATGCCGACCGGATTTTCGTCATGCATCGCGGCAGGCTCGCCGCTACAGGTTCGCCGCAACAGGTGCTCAGCGACGAGCTGATCGAAAAGGTCTTCGATTGCCGGGTGAAGGTTAGCGTGTTGCCGGCCGCAAACATGCCATTCGTATTGCCGCAATCGGCAGCGTAGGCAATCAGAGAAATCAGGCGGCCGGCGCCCTTTGCACCAGCATGTCGATGCCGAGCAGATGCCTCACATTCGGGCGCGCCGCCACCAGATCAGCGATCGTGTAGCGCGACAGCACGGCGAAGAAGGCGTTGAGCGCTTCGCGCAATGCCGAATTCAGCGCGCAGCTGTCGACCAGCGGGCATTCGGTGGCGTCGTTCTCGAAGCACTCGGCCATGGCAAAGCTTTCCTCCGTCACCCGCACGACATCAAACAGGTTGATTGATTCGGCCGCGCGGCCGAGCCTGACGCCGCCATTCCTGCCGCGCACCGTTTCGATCAGGCCGTTTTCGACCAGCGGCTGCAGGATCTTGAACAGGAAAAGTTCCGATACCGAATAGGCGGCGGCGATCTCGGGGATGCGGCTCAACCGCTCGGTGTTGGCGGCGCAATACATCAGAATGCGCATGGCGTAGTTGGTCTGACGGGTAAGCCGCATTGTGTCCTCACATAACAGTGGTTGGCGTCAATATGGCCCATAGTTTGGAACAATTCCAGACTGGCGCTGCATAATAGATGAATTGCGGCGTCAAGTTTGCGTGCACGATTGCGCGCACCGGAACCAGCGGCGCGCTTTCTGAGCGAAGCGACACTAGATAAGTTCGCATAAATCGATCAGGAGCGGCCCACCATGTCACGACCAGCCCCGGCATTTGCATCTGTCGCATCCGTCCGGTTCGACGCCGATGCCGATGCCAAGCTTTCAGCGCTCAGGCGCACCAAATTCGTTGCCGCCGCAGCACTTGCGTTTTGCGTGCTGGTCTTTGCTGTGGCGAAATCGCTCGAGAGCCGGCATGCGTGGCTGGGCTTCGTCGCCGCTTTCGCCGAAGGGGGGACGATCGGCGGGCTGGCCGACTGGTATGCGGTGGTGGCGCTGTTTCGGCGGCCGCTTGGCCTGCCGATCCCGCATACGGCCATCATCCCGGAAAACCAGAACCGCATCGCGGACAATCTCGGCCGCTTCATCGAGGTCAATTTCCTGGCGCCGGAACCGGTGCGCGAAAAGCTCGCCGAGGTCGACTTTTCCGCGCTGGTCGCGGACTGGCTAGCCGACCCGAACCGCGCCGCCGACCTGTCGCGCTTCGTCGGCCGGCTGGTGCCGCAGACGCTGGCGGCGGTCGAGCAATCCGGACTGCGCGGCTTCGTCACCAGCCGTATGCTGGAGCAGATCGAAAAGGTGCCGCTGGCGCCGCTTGCAGCCGAGCTGCTGTCGGCGCTCACCGGCGATCGCCGCCACCAGAAACTGTTCGACGAGTTCACCAAGGTGGTCGGCCGCTTCCTGAGCGACGAGCAGGCGCTGGCGACGATGCGCGAGAAGATCCGCGAGGAACTGCCGTCGCTGTTCAACCTGTTTCGCGCCGACGCCTATCTGTTGAAGAAGATCGTTGCGTCGGCCGGCTCGCTGCTCGATGAGGTGCGGGCCGATCCGCACCATCCGATGCGAGCCGAATTCGACCTTTTCGTCGAAACCTTCGTCGAGCGGCTGAGGACATCCAAACAATATGCCAGGCGCGCCGAAAAGCTGAAGCGCGATTTCCTCGCCCGGCCGGAGCTCAGCGCGCTGGCCGGCGATATGTGGGACAGCATGCGGCTGTTCATCGAACAGGACGCCAAGGCGCCGAATTCGATGATCCGTGACCATCTCGCCACCATGTTCGTCGAGGTCGGCCGCCATCTTGCCGACGACGCGCAGATCAGGGCCGACATGAACCAGGGGTTCATCGTGGCGCTGGCCTCCTTCGTCGAAAGCCAGAAGAGCGGCGTGTCCAAATTCATCGCCGACCAAGTCAAGCGCTGGGACCTCGCGCAACTGACAAGGCTTATCGAAATGAACATCGGCAAGGACCTACAATATATCCGCTTCAACGGCATGATCATCGGTGGCCTTGCCGGGCTCGTGCTCTACACCGCCGAACGGCTGTTTCTCGTCGGCTGACTCCTCCGAATGGACCGCTGAGCTTTGCTGCACTATCTTCCGTGCAGTGGCGGCGTTCACGGCAACAGGGGGGAGAGAACCAGCATGGCAAAACGACCGGAGTCCGAGTCCTTCATCGACATGTTCGGCAAGTTCGGCCGCGACCTGAAGCTGCCGAATGTCGACGTCGAGGCGATCCTCGCTCACAACCGCAAAAACTTGGAAGCGCTGGAGAAGTCGGCCCGGGCGAGTGCCGCCGGAGCGTCGGCGCTGTTGTCCAGGCAACGCGAGATGCTGCAGGACACGCTGCGCGAAATCGCCGACATGGCACAAAGCTACAGGGCGCCCGGCAATCCGCAGGAAATGATGCAGAAGCAGGCGGCATTCGCCAGAAAATCGTTCGAGACCGCGCTGAAGAATGCCGGCGAGATGGCCGAACTGGCGAGGGTATCCGGCACCGAATCGATCGAAATCCTGCGCAGCCGCATCAAGGAGGCGATGGAGGAGATCCGCGCCGGCCACGACAAGAAGTAAGCTGTTCCCCGGCAGCACGCTTGCCGGCGGCGAAGACCGGCGGTTCGCGGCCGAAGATTATGGGCTGGAATCGCACTGGCGAATTGACAGGGGCGGCCCGTCGTGGTCCGGAACAGGCAAGCGATCGGGAAAGCAGGAATGACGCAGATACGGCCGAGGACGCCGCCGACCTTCGAGCAACTCAGGGCGATGGCCGGGCAGGAGTTGGGCGTCTCGGACTGGACGCTGGTCGATCAGCACCGCATCGACCAGTTTGCCGAATGCACTGGCGATCATCAATGGATCCATGTCGATCCGGAGCGGGCGAAGCGGCAAAGCCCGTTTCGCACCACGATCGCGCATGGCTATCTGACCCTGTCGATCATTGGCGCGCTGGCGCTCGAGATGGGGATCGTACCCGAAAACACGCAGGCCGCGTTCAACTACGGTTTCGACAAAGTGCGCTTCGTGGCGCCGGTCAGGGTCGGCTCGCGAATCAGGCTGCGCACCACGCTGTTGTCGATGGAAGACAAAGGTCCGGGGCAGTATCTGATGAAGGCCGCCAATACGGTCGAGATCGAAGGCGAGCAGAGACCGGCGCTGACCGCCGAGACGCTCGTCATGCTTTATGCGCGCCGCAAGCGGGCCAGCATCTGAGAGTTCAGCCTCAGTTTTGGGGCAGCGCAATCAACGCGACATCGCCTCTTCAAGCGCCCTGAAAATCCGGTCGTCTCCCGATTGGGCGACGTTGAAGCGCATGTAACGGCTGGCTGACCGGGACAGGCTGAACGCATTGCCGGGCGCAAGCACGACATTGGCCGACAGGGCATGGCGGGCGACATCCGCGGCATCGATCCCCTCCGGCAGCTTGCACCATAAAAACATGCCGGCGGGCTGATCTATCCATGGCACGATGCCGATTGCCCTGAGGCGGGTGCTGGTTTCTTCCATGGCGCGCGAGAGCCGCGCGCGCAGCAGATCGACGTGCTTGCGATAGAGGCCGTCCTTCAGCAGCGTCAGTACCAGTTCGGATGCAAGCCGACCGCTGCCAAACGAGGTGGCGATCTTGAGATCGGTCAATCCGTCCATCCAGTCGCGAGGAGCGGCGACGAAGCCGCAGCGCACCGATGCCGACAGCGTCTTGGAAAAGCTTCCGATATGGATGACCCGGCTGAGCCCGTCGAAGGCCGCCAGCCTGGGCGCGGGCGTGTGTTCGAAATCGGCGAAGATATCGTCCTCGATGATCGTCAGCCCCGACTGGTCGGCGAGCTTCAGCACCCGATGGGCAACGACGGGCGACAATATAGCGCCGGTCGGATTGTGGAGCGCAGAGTTGGTGATGTAGAGGCGCGGCCGGTGCTCGTTCAGCGCCTGCGCGAACAACTCGATGTCCGGACCCGAGCGCGTGTAGGGGACGCTGATCACCTTGGCCCGATGGGCGCGCAACAGGGCATGGAAGTTGAAATAGCAGGGATCGTCGACCAATACCGTGTCACCCGGTTCGAGCAGGAACCGGCACAGCAGGTCGATCGCCTGGGTTCCCGACTCCGCCAGCATGATCTGGTCCGGAGAGGCTTCGATGCCGTGCTCGGCCATGCGCCGCGCCAGCAGATGGCGTAGCGCCGGCAAGCCGAGCGGCGTGCCGTAATCGGTCAGCGCGGCGTCGTCGGCGCGGGCCGTCGTCCGCAATGCCCGGCGCAATCCAGCCTCGGGCATCCATGTTGCCGGCAGCCAGCCGCAACCCGGTTTCAGGACGCCATCGCCGGCTTCCAGCGATTGGCGCGAGACCCAGAGCGGGTCGACAGCACGGTCAAGCCTGGGGCCGATCTCGGCCAGCGACAGCGGAGCCAACGGTCCGGCGGCATAGAAACCAGAGCCCGGCCGCGAGCGGATCATGCCTTCCGCCGCTAGACGCTCATAGGCTTCGACCACGGTGGATTTGGAAACCTGCATGGCCTTGGCGAAAGCCCGGATCGAAGGCAGCCGCATTCCCGGTGTCAGGCTGCGCGCGGCGATCCTGTGCCTGATCGTCGCCATGACGCTTTCGACAAGCGTCCGGCTGCCCTCATCTGTTGTCGTCTGCTCGTCCATCCGTACTGCTCGCCCTACCATGACGGTTTTGTCAAACTGTACCCGATTGTCTCTGGCGGAGCCAGACGCCCGGCCCGATAGAGGGCGAAAACGAGCGGGGCATCGATGGACAAGGCGGCAAGTGGCTGGGCGGCGAGTATTTGGGCGGCGAGTGGCTGGGGGGCGAGTGGCTGGGTCAACGGGTTCATAGGCGTGCTGATCTTCAGCGGTTCGCTTCCGGCGACGCGCGTGGCGGTGATGGATTTCGATCCGGTGTTCGTAACGGTCGCCCGTGCGGCTTCGGCGGGCATCCTCGGCCTGGCGCTGCTGCTTCTCTTTCGCCAGAAGCGCCCGGAGCGGCGAGATCTGTTCCCGCTGGCGATCGTGGCGCTTGGCGTCGTGGTCGGCTTTCCCCTGCTGACGGCGCTGGCGCTCAAACACATCAATTCGGCTCACTCCATCATTTTCGTCGGCCTGTTGCCGTTGGCGACCGCGATCTTCGGCGTGGTTCGAGGCGGTGATCGCCCGAAGCCGGCGTTCTGGCTGTTCTCGTGCCTCGGCAGCGCCCTTGTCGCTGGTTTTGCAGTCACCCAAGGCCTCTCGGTCTCTCCGCTCGGCGACATCTTGATGCTGGCCGCCATCATCGTGTGTGGATTGGGCTATGCGGAAGGAGCGGCGCTGTCGCGCAAGCTCGGCGGTTGGCAGGTGATCTCGTGGGCGCTGGTGCTGTCGCTGCCGGTCATGCTGGCGCTGACGTTCATCACCATGCCGCCGTCGCTCGAAAGTGCCGGCAGGGGCGCCTGGATTGGCCTGGCCTATGTCTCGCTGTTCAGCATGCTGATCGGTTTCGTGTTCTGGTATCGCGGCCTGGCGCAAGGCGGCATCGCTGCGGTCGGGCAGTTGCAACTGCTGCAGCCTTTCTTCGGCCTTGGGCTGGCGGCAGCGCTGCTGCATGAGCAGGTCAGTCCCGCCATGATCGCCGTCACCGCCGCCGTGGTGCTTTGCGTCGTCGGTGCCAAGAGATATGCGAGATAGGTGTGCCGGCTGCCGGAGTTGCATGCGAACCGGGTGGAATCCTCAAGGATGCTTGGCAACGATATCTGTTCGCCCGGCAGTGGTGCGGGCTGAAAATATCGCAAGGATCAGCGCCATCAGCACTAGGCCCGTCGCGACCTGGAAAGTGACCTGCATGCCGCGTGCGGCTGCCGCAGATGCCAATATCTGCTGACCGGTGCCTTCGCTTCCGCCAGCCGATGCGAAGGCAAACACCGCACCCATCACCGACGCACCGGTGATCAGGCCGAGGTTGCGCGACAGATTGAGCAGGCCGGAGACGACGCCGCGCTGGTCGGATTCCACACCGGTCATCACGGCCGAATTGTTGGAGGTCTGAAACAGGCTGTAGCCGGTGCAGACGATGATGATTGGTACGACATAGCCGGCAATACCGAATTCCGCCCGCGATAGAGCAACGGTACCAATAGCGAGATCGAACAGGCCGACGATCATCATCCGGTGCGCCCCGAAACGATCGACCAGGCGTCCGGCTGGAAGCGCCGCCAGTGCGGTAACCAGAGGGCCGGTCGACAGAACCAGCCCGACCATGGCTGCGTCCAGCCCAAGCGCGCGCGACAGATAGAATGGCGCGACCACCAGCGTCGCCATCATCACGGTGGCGACCATCAGGTTCATGGCGAGGCTTGCGTTCAAGGCGCGGTCGCGGAACCTGGCAGGCTGGATCAAAGGGTTCTCGGCCCTTGTCTGCGCAATGACGAACAGGAGGCCAGCCACGGCGGTGGCAATCAGCAAGCCGACATTGAGAGAGCCAAAACTGCCGCGCCCAAGGGTCATGGCGAGCGCATAGGCGGCCAGCGTCAGAGCGAGCAAGGCCGTGCCGATCCCGTCGAAACCGCGCCGATCCGGTTCCGCTATCTTTTTTCTGGCCGGCAGGACGCGCCAGGCGAGCGCGAAGGCCAGCGCCCCCAACGGCAGATTAATGAGGAAGATCGCGCGCCAGCCGAGGCCGGCGATCAGAAATCCGCCAAGCGAGGGGCCAAGCGTGGTGCCGATCGCCGACATGGCGCCGAGCAGGCCCATGGCGCTGCCGGATTTTTCCCGGGGAACCGTATCGGCGACAAAGGCCAGCGTCAGAGCCATCATGACGGCCGCGCCGAGCCCCTGTGCCGCCCGTGCGGCGATCAGCAGCCAGAGCGTCGGCGCGAGCCCGCAAAGCACGGATGCGAAGGTGAACAGGGCAATGCCGCCGAGCATTAGCGGGCGGCGGCCGAATATATCGGCGAGCCGCCCGGCACTGACGATCAAGGTGGTGATGGCGAGCAGATAGGCAAGAACGACCCATTGCACGAGCTGGAACGATGCGCCGAACGCCTGCATCAGTGATGGCAGCCCGACGCTGGCGATGCTGTTGGCGAGCGACGACAGCAGCGTTGAAAGCGACAGGCTTGCCAATGCCCATCGGGTCGATCGTGCGCTCACCGGGGCAACTTCGTTCCAAGTCTTTTCAGCGATCGATGCCAAGGTGAACTCCTTTGCCGGCAGCCCCCAGGATCGGAGCTGCCGGAAGTTATTCCCCGGCTTGATGTGGCGAAAGGCGCAGCATTTTCATCTTATTCGTGCATGAAACGCCACATCACGGCTGAGCTGTGCTATAGTCCTTCCATGTCGTCGCCCGATCTCAATCTGCTTGTCGCCCTCGATGTGCTGCTGAGCGAGGGCAGTGTGGCGCGCGCGGCCGGGCGGCTGCGCCTCAGTCCCTCGGCGATGAGCCGGACGTTGGCGCGGTTGCGGAAAGCGACAGGCGATCCATTGCTGGTCCGGGCCGGCCGCGGCCTGGTTCCGACGCCTCGCGCGCAGGAATTGCAGCAACAGGTGGGCCGCGTCGTTGAGGACGCGGAGGCGCTGCTGCGTCCTGCCAGGCTTCTGGACCTGTCAGCTCTCGACAAGGTCTTCACGCTGCGCGCCAACGAAAGTTTCGTCGAGGAGTTCGCACCGCGTCTTGTCGCCCGCATCGAAGCGGACGCGCCCGGCGTGCGGCTGCGTTTTGCGCCGAAATCCGACAAGAACGACATGTCGTTGCGTGACGCGGCGGTTGATCTCGAAATCGGGGTTGCCAGTGAAACGAGCCCTGAAATGCGCATTCAGGCGCTGTTTCGCGACCGCTTCATCGGTGCGGTGCGAACGGGACATAGACTGAGCGAGGGCCTTGTGACGCCGGAACGCTATGCGGCCGGCCGCCACATCAGCGTTTCGCGGCGTGGCCGCGAAAAGGGCCCGATCGACGAGGCTTTGAAACTGCTCGGTCTCCAGCGGACGATTGTATGCATGGTTTCCAGCTTCTCGGCCACGCTCGCCATGGCGCGCGCCTCCGATCTGATCGCCAGCGTCCCCGAACGGCACACGCTGGGCGCGCGCGCAGGCATGTACAGCTTCCCGTTGCCGGTCGATATCGAGGAGGTCACCATTTCGATGCTGTGGCATCCGCGGCTCGATGCCGATCCGGCACAACGCTGGCTGCGAGCCTGCGTGCGGGAGGTCTGTGCGTCGTTTCGCTGATCCAGACTCGGAGCGTGATCTAGAATCTGGTCACCACGCCGATGCCGATGCCTTCGAAGCCGCCCATCGCCATCAATGCGGCCGGTGCCTCTTCGAGGCTGATTTTCTTGCCGACCAGGAGTTCGGGTTTGAGCTTGCCGGTGCCGATCATCTCCATCATCGCCTGGTAGCGGAAGGCCTGCATGCCGTGGCTGCCGCGGATCTCGAGTTCGAAGGCAATCACCTTGTCCATCGGAATCTGCGGCCTGGCATGGTCGCCGAGCATCAGGCCGACCTGCACATGGCGGCCGCGGCGGCGCAGGTTTGCGATCGAGTTGAACGAGGTACTGGGATGGCCGAGCGCGTCCATCGACATATGCGCGCCGCCATTGGTGATCTGCTTGACCGCCTTGACCACGTTCGGCGTCTTTGCCGCATTGATCGTCGCCACCGCGCCGATCTTTTTGGCGAAGTCCAGCTTCTCGTCGGTGAGGTCGATGGCGACGACATTGGCGCCCATGGCGCTGGCGATCATGATCGCCGACAGGCCGACGCCGCCGCAGCCATGCACGGCCACCCATTCGCCGGGCGTCACCCGGCCTTGATCGACGATGGCGCGGAACGAGGTGACGAAGCGGCAGCCGAGGCTGGCGGCGGTGGCGAATTCCATCTCGTCGGGCAAGCGCACGAGATTGGTGTCGGCATGGTCGATCGCGACATATTCGGCGAACGATCCCCAGGCGGTGAAGCCGGGCTGGAACTGATGCTCGCAGACTTGGTGGTTGCCCGAGGTGCATTCGAAGCAGCGGCCGCAGCCGACGGCAAACGGCACGGTGACGCGCTCGCCGCCCTTCCAGCGGGTCACTTGGCTGCCGGCCGCCACCACGACGCCGGCCAGCTCGTGGCCCGGCACATGCGGCAGGCGGATGCCGTCGTCGTGGCCCATCCAGCCATGCCAGTCGCTGCGGCAGAGGCCAGTCGCCTCGACCTTGATGACGACGCCTTCCGGTGCCGGCTCCGGATCGGGAACGGTCTGGATCGTCGGCGTTTCACCGAACTTTTCGAAGACGACGGCTTTCATGACAAGGCTTTCACACGTTTCAATTCAATAACGGCGCATTCGTCAGGCGGCTGTTCGGAGTTAGCTTGATGCCGGCGGCGTGTCGAGAAGCGGTTGCCGCTTTCGAAACCACTCGCTCGCTTCAGTATCCCACGGCCAGATGCCTTCGGTCGTAGGATAGATAAGCTGCATAACCCGGAAGCCCAGGCCGTCGTAGAACCAGATGTCCCAACCGAAATGTTCAGGGTAGTGCTCCACATGGACCGAGCCGAACTGACAGTCGAAGCCGCCTATGAAACCAGACGATCGCTGCCCGATGCGGAAAATCTCGCCGTTGCTCACCCGTCTGCAGTATTGGTTGATGACAGACTGGGAAAGCTCTGGCTTCAGCCCGACAACGACCAGTTCAGGAGCATTGAAATTGTGCTCTATCCCCACCGAGTAGCTGAAAGGCGGATGCTCGCCCTCTTCCAGCACATACAGAATGTGGCAGCCATATTCTTCGATGTCGGCGAGCGTTTTCGCTTCATCTGGATCTTTGGCTTCTCTATTCGGCATCGATCTGGTTCTCCGGCGCGGCCTTCTGGAACGCCGGCAGCGCCATGCAGGCGGCATTGATGCGCGAGATCGTCGGGTAGGGCGTCATGTCGACGCCGAAGCGGGCATTGCTAGTGACCTGTGCGATCAGGCAGATGTCGGCCAGCCCCGGCGTGTCGCCATGGCAGAATGTCTTGGTCTCGGGCGAAGAAGCCAGAATCTTTTCAAGCGGCTGGAAGCCTTCGTTGACCCAGTGCCGGAACCAGTTGACGACATCCTGATCGCCGGCGCCGAACAGTGTGCGCAGTGAGGTCAGCACGCGCAGATTGTTCACCGGATGGATGTCGCAGGCGCTCATCTGCGCCAGCATTCTGACGCGAGCGCGGCCAGGCGCATCCTTGGGCAGCAGCGGCGGCTCAGGCGTGGTCTCGTCGAGATATTCGATGATCGCCAGCGATTGCGTCAGCAGCGTGCCATCGCTGAGGACCAGCGCCGGCACCAGCCCTTGCGGATTGACCGCGAGGTAGGCGGGCTCCCGATGTTCGCCATGGCGCAAATGATGCGGCACGTACTCGTAGGCCAGGCCCTTCATCTCCAGCGCGATCCGCACCCGGTAAGAGGTCGAGGAGCGGTAGTAGTTATGGAGGACGATGTCGCTCATCGGATCGGTTGGCCGATGGTCAGTTCGATTTCGCCGATGCCGTCGACGCCACCGGTGATGTTTTCGCCCGGCCCAACGGCGCCGACGCCGGCCGGCGTGCCGGTGAATATCAGGTCGCCGGGCTTAAGTTCTATCGCCTCGCTGCAAATCGAGACGATGTCGGGAACCGGCCAGATCAGTTCGGCGAGGTCGCCATCCTGCCTGATCCCGCCGTTGACGGCGAGCCAAATGCGGCCCTTGTCGGGATGACCGGATTTTTGCGCCGGGACCAGCGGGCCGCAGGGCGCGGAACGGTCGAAGGCTTTCGACCAGTCCCACGGCCTTGCCGCCTTTTTCGCCTCGTCCTGAAGGTCGCGGCGGGTCAGGTCGACGCCGACGCCGTAGCCCCAGACATGGTCCAGCGCGCGCTCGCGCGGGACGCGAAAGCCGGCTCTGCCGATCGCGACGACCAGCTCGATTTCGTGATGCAGGTTTTGGGTCAGCGGCGGGTAGGGGATCGTCGTGCCCGAACCAACTGCCGCGTCGACCACCGCGTCGCCCGGTTTGGTGAAGAAGAAGGGCGGGTCGCGCTCATCATTGCCGAGCTCGCGGGCATGGGCGGCGTAGTTGCGGCCGACGCAGAAGATCCGGCGCACCGCAAAACGCTCCGACGAGCCAACCACAGCCACCGACGGGGTTGCGGGCAGGGGAAGGACGAAGCCGGTCATGCACTGCCTCTGTTCAGTGGATCTGTCCCCGGCACATTCGGCCGATTTGGACAAACGGGCAAGGCATTGGATGGCGGAAGAGCAGGCCTGCCGCGCGGCGCCGCGGAAATCGTGAGTACATTTTGCTTAGCCAGCCAGGATGGCAATGTACTATTTGGCAATAAGCTGGCCATGGCGCGCAGCGCCTGCCGCCAACGCCTGAGACTACCGACCGTTGGTTTTGGGAAGGGGCTCGACGGCGCTTTCTGTGCGTCCCGTACTTCGGGCGTGTCGTTATCTCGCACTTGCACAAAGCTCTGGTGCACTGCAATATACCAGGAGGAATGCGGCCTCCAGCCCGCCTTTTCGCAGGTTCAATGAAGGGACCGGCATGACGGATATTTCCGCGACGCGTCTTGTCGTGTCCAGGCCTGTCGCCGACAGCTCGGCAAGAACCAGGCTTGCCTATCTCGACGGCTGGCGCGGCCTGTCGATCGCGCTGGTGCTGATCGGCCATTTCTTCCCCATTCCCGGCATCAATCTCGGCGTCCTGGGCGTCGAATTCTTCTTCGTGCTCAGCGGCCGGCTGATGGCCGAGATCCTGTTTGTCGAACACTATCCGCTGAAGAAATTCTTCAAGCGCCGGTTCTCCCGCATCTACCCGGCACTGCTGGTTTTCGTCGTCGCCGCGATGGTTGCCTTGTCCGGCACATTCATCGCCTTCAAGTGGAAGGCGGCGCTGACGGCGTTGACGTTCACCTACAACTATGCCGGAATTCTCGTCACCCGCGCCGGCGCGCTCGACCATATCTGGTCGCTCTGCGTCGAAGAGCATGCCTATATCATCCTGGCGCTGATCAGCGTCGTCGTCTCGGGGCGGTCCCGGGTCATCGTGCTGCTCGGCGCATTGTCGGTGCTGGCCATGGCAAACGGCGCCATTTCCTACTGGGTGCTCGCAATAGGCTACGAGGGCACCTATTGGCGCACCGACGTGCACATCGCCTCGATCCTGCTGTCGGCGGTGATATGCCTGCTCAAGGCCGATGACAGGCTGCCGGCCCTGCTCAAGGGGCCGCATGTCGCCCTGGCAGCCGCAGTCGTGGCTGTGCTCCTTTTCATGGCTGCCGTGCCAACCCCCATCCACTATCTGGTCGCGGTGCCGCTGCTGGCGCTCGCCGTCAACTCGCTCGACTTCAGCAGCCGGTACCTGACCGGGTTTCTATCCTCCTTGCCGATGACAATGCTTGGGCTGTGGTCGTATTCGCTCTATCTTTGGCAGCAGCCCTTTTATCAATTCGTCGACATAAAAGGCAGTTCGCCGTGGCTGATGCTGGCGGCGGTGTTCGCTTGCGCGCTGTGCAGCTACTACATCATCGAAAAGCCGGCCCGCTCCTGGCTGAACCGCAATTGGTAGGGCGAACAGCGCCCGCAGTTTAGCCGGCGATCCGCCTTGCATAATACCGTACCGCCTTCTTGCCGCCGTGGATTACCGCGTCGCCCACTTCCACAAAGCCGAGTGCGGCATGGAAGGCGTCTGAAGCCGGATTGGGTGGCTCGGCATTGACCTCGCAGGTGACGATCGCCTGGCCCGCGCGTGACGCCTGGTCGAACAAATCCTCGTAGAGCCGGCGGGCATGGCCGCGCCCGCGCGCTGCGGCGGCGACCACGACGCGATCGACATAGACGAACCGCGGGTAGCGCTCGCGAAACCACAGGAAGTTCGGGCTGTCGTAGCTCGCGTCCTGGTCGAAGGTCATGATGAAGGCTTCGAGCGTGCCGATGCGGCGCGTGTAAAACGCTTCGCCGAGCAGGAAGGACAGGCGCTCAGGCTCGAGCCACGACAATTCCGCCGCATGCTCGTTGTTGAGCGCGAGGATGACGGGCTCATCCTGCGGCGAGACCTGCTCGATCGGCAAATGCGTTTCGATCATGTTTTTGTTCGATCTTCCAGGATCATGTCCGGGCAGCGGCGATGGTCGCCGCCACCACCGCCTCGTCGGTCACGGTGTTGCGGTATTCGCGGTCGAGGTCGGTGCCGCCCATGCCGACTTTCGGGTTGCGGTAACGCATGGCGCTCGGCACGTCCTTGAGCGCGGCGAAGTGCATTTCGCTCAACCCGGTTTTCCTCCGCACCTTGCCGATGTTCTCGGGATCAAGCCCGCCGCAGCCGAGGATGATGATGCGGTCGCCGGCCTGCCTGACAAGATCGGCGAGCAGGTCCGCGCCTTCCAGTGCCGTGTCGCGCTGGCCGCTGGTCAGCACGCGGCCGACCTTGCAGCGGATCAGCACCTCGAGCGCCTCGGCCGGATCGCGGGTCATGTCGAATGCGCGGTGGCAGGTGACGTTCAATCGCCCCGCCGCCTTCACCAGTTCGCTCATGCGCTGTTCGTCGATCGTGCTGTCGGCATTAAGGCAGCCGATAACGACACCGGCGACGCCGAGCTCGGCAAGCGCGCAGACATCGGCGAGCATCGAACGATATTCGGCTTCGCTATAGAGAAAATCGCCGCCGCGCGGCCGCACGATGACGTGAAACGGGATCGTCGCCAGCTCGAGTGCCGTGCGCACCGTGCCGAAGCTCGGTGTGATGCCGCCTTCGATCAGGCTGGCACAGAGCTCGACACGGTCGGCGCCAGCGGCTTGCGCGGCCAGCAGGCCGTGTATGCCTTCGACGCAGATCTCGATCAGCGGGAGGCGAGGGCGTTCGGTCATGGGCGATCCGTCGATGATTTGGCTGGCCAGCGGTAGCATCGGGTCTGGTGCCATGAAAGCCGGAACTGTTGGCTCAACACGCGACATGGCGCCACTTCCTTCAATTTTGCCGCTTGACACATCCATAACCGGGAAGTTATATGTCAATTCATAACTGATGAGTTATTGATTGCGTTAACAGCGCCGCCGACCGACAGCTGAAATGTCCGGCCGGCAAAAACACGCCTAAGGAGACCACCATGCAAGCACGATTGAAAAACCCCGTGATGCTCATTCCCGGCGCCCTGCAGGCGCTGCTGGCGCTGGACAAGTCGACGGAAACGGCTGACCTGTCCTATGTGACGCGCAAGCTCGTCCATTTGCGCGCCAGCCAGATCAACGGATGCAGCCTCTGCGTCGATATGCATGCGCGCGAATTGAAGAAGGCCGGTGAAAAGGACGAGCGCGTCTTCACCGTGTCCGCCTGGCGGGAAACACCTTACTTCACGGATGCCGAGCGCGCCGCGCTGGCGCTGACCGAGGCGGCAACCCGGTTGGCCGACCGCCCGGATCCGGTGCCGGATGCGGTCTGGGACGAGGCCGCCCGGCACTATGATGAAAAGGCGCTTGCCGCCCTGGTCGTCCAGATTGCCCTGATCAACGCATTCAACCGGCTCAACGCAACCACCAGGCAGATGGTCGGCGCCTGGGGCTGAAACGGGGCCGGGTTCTCCAAAAGCCACATCAGATCCGCAGCTTGTGCGAATTCGCGCGCACGAAGTCGATGAAGGCCCGCAGCTTCGGCGGTACCAGGCGGCGGCTCGGATAATAGAGATGAAGCGGTTCGTAAGCTGGACAGAAAGGCTCCAGCACCTTGACCAGCGCGCCTGAGGCGAGAAGCTGCGCGGCGAGGCCCCCGACCGCGAAGGCGAGGCCAAGCCCTTGCGCGGCGGCGGTAATGCACAGCGGAAGCGTGTTCACGACCAGACATGCGTCCGGCGTGAATGCGACTTCGCGTCCCTCTACGGTGAACTCCCAGGGCGAAATCGAGCGGGTGCGGGTGAGGGCGAATGCGATGCAGCGATGGGCAGCGAGGTCGGCCGGCCGCTTCGGTGTGCCGTTGCGCGCCAGATAGTCGGGGCTGCCCACCACGACCATCTGCAGGGGCCCGCCCAGGCGCGCGCCTATCATGTCTTTCTCGAGAAGCTCGCCGATGCGCAGGCCGGCGTCGAAGCCCTCGGCGGCGATGTCGACGAAGCTGTCGTCGAAGATCAGGCTAAGCCGCACTTCCGGATAAGCATCCATGAACGGCCGCATCAGCGGTTCGATCAGCAGCGGCGCGGCGATCCAGGGCAGGCTGAGGCGCAGCGTGCCGGCGGGACGGTCGCGGGCTTCGCGCAGTGCCGCACCAGCCGCCCGGATATCCTCGGCTGCCGGGCGCACATGGTCGAGGTATTGGGCGCCAGCTTCTGTCAAGCCAACGCTGCGGGTCGTCCGGTTGAGCAGCCGCACCCCCAGACGCTCCTCGAGCCCCTTGACCGCCTCGCTCAACGAGGCCGGAGCGACGCCGAGCTCGGCCGCGGCGCGGGTGAAGCTTCTGGCCTCCGCAACTTTTACGAAGGCGACGATGCCGCTGAACTGGTCGAGGCGCATTGTAAGGTTTTTCCAAATAGCCCTGTCGAACTCTACTGGTTTTTCCGGTGAACAAAAGGCGTCATGTTGGGTCCGACGAACGGATCTCGCTATTGCGAGGACCCGAACGGGGCACGGAGACAGGACCGATGACCAGGCTCGCTTTACTCGCCACCGGCGCTCTTCTGGCGGTGTCTGCCGCCCCGGCGGACGCCGGGCCGCTGGAGGACAGCAACATCCAGCTCATCAAGGACTATTACGCAGCTTACGCGACCGGCAATCCCGAGGCCGTGCGGTCCTTCCTCGCGCCCGACATCGTGTGGCGCATTCCCGGTCATCATCCGCTCGCCGGGGACAAGCGCGGGCCGGACGAGGTGGTCGCCTTTTTCCGCGGCCTGGCCGAGGGCAAATTCAAGGCGGAACCGATCTTCTTCCAGGCGCAGGGCAACCTCGTCGTCGACGTCCATCGCGGCCGGTCGAATGTCGGCTCAGGTCCCGAGATTGACCAGTTCTACGCGCTGATGTTCCGCATCAAGGACGGCAAGATCGCCGAGGCACAGAATTTTTTGACCGACATGTACCAGTCGGACGCCTTCTACTGGGCGCATTACCCGCTGAAGCCACTGCCCGGCCGACTGGCTGGCGAGCGCTGAGACGACGGTCTTTCTCGCAACGCGCCGCGCTTCTCACTCCAAGCCAAAGGAGACTTGCGATGCTTAAAACCCTGACACTTGCCGTAGCAATCACCGCCGCGCTCGCCGCCTCCAATGCCGTCGCCGCACCGCGCGTCGAGCGCGTCACATTCTCCTCGCATGGTGAGCAGCTCGTCGGCGAACTCTATCTGCCAGAGGATATAGACACGGCGAAACCTCGGCCCGCGCTGGTGGTGACCGGTGCCTGGATGACGGTGAAGGAACAGATGCCAGCCCGCTACGCCCGCGAGATGGCCGATCGTGGCTTCGTCGCCTTGACCTTCGATTTTCGTGGGTGGGGCGAAAGCGGCGGCATACGTCGCCAGTACGAGGACCCGAACGCCAAGACCGCCGACATCGAAGCAGCCGTCGCCTATCTCGCGAGCCGGCCCGAGGCCGACAAGGAGCACATCGGCGGGCTCGGCATTTGCGCCAGCTCCGGTTACATGGTCACCGCTGCGGCCGAAAACGCTGCGATCAAGTCGGTCGCCCTCGTTGCGCCCTGGTTGCAGGATGCCGAAGTGGTCGAGCAGACCTATGGCGGCAAGGAAGGCATCGCCAGGCTTGAGGCCGCAGGCGACGCGGCCAAGGCAGCGTATCGCCGCACCGGCAGACAGGCGTTCCTGCCGGCCGCTAGCCTGACCGAAGAGCGCGCAATCATGTTCAAGGTGCCTTACTACACCGAACCCGATCGCGGCATGATCCCGGCCTGGCGCAACGAGGCCGATCCGGCCTTTTGGCGCGGCTGGCTGAGGTTTGACGCCATCCAGGCTGCCCCGCGCCTGCACCAGCCCTTTCTGATGGTGCATAGCGAGGCGGCAGCCATTCCGCAGGGTGCGCACAAGTTTTACGCGCGGCTGACCAGTTCCAAACAGGAGCTGTGGCTCGACAACGTCACCCAATTCGATTTCTACGATCGTGCCGCGCCGGTGAAGGCCGCGAGCGACGCCGTCGCCGCGCACTTCCGCGCGACGCTGGGCAGTGCGGGGGGGCGGAACAATGAGCTTCGTCACCCGTCGGCATGTCCTGGTCGCGGCGCTTTCCGCTGCGACGGTTTCCGCCGTCTCGGCGCCCACGTCGAGCGCATCGGGAGATGCGCTGACGGTCGAAGACAGGATCGCAATCGCCGAGGCAGTGGCCGGGATCGGCCTCTATGCCGATCTGCGTGAGTGGAACCGGGTCAGATCCTATCTCGCGGCCCGTGTCACGACCGACTATACCAGCCTCTTCGGCGGCGAGGTCACGACCGGCGGCCGCGACGCGCTGATCGCGCAGTGGCAAGGACTGCTGCCGGGCTTCGACGCCACCCAGCACCTCATCACCAACATCACCGTCGAAGGCGCGGGCAATGACGCGGTCGCACGCAGCCATGTCCGCGCCGCCCACTGGATCGACGGGCGGTTCTGGACGGTCGGTGGCAGCTATCTCCACCGGCTGGTGCGGACGCCGGAAGGTTGGCGCGTCAACGCCATTGCCATCCATCGGTTGTACGAGGAGGGGGATCGCGCCGTGCTGGCCGCCGCTGCCGACCGGGTAAAGGCGGAGGCCAAATGAGTGTTCGGGTTTGCGCATGCCCAGTCGCGCGGCGAGGTTGCTCGGAGCATCGGCAACGTGAATATTTGATCGAAATGTCGGGCAGGCTTGGCGCATGCGGCATTAGTGCCGCCAACCGCGGAGACAGGACATGACCCTTTCATTGCACGAGGTTTCGGATCGGCTCGAGATCGAACAGCTGCTTGTTCGCTATTGCTACGCGGTAGACGATCGCGACTGGGACGCCTATCGCAAAATATTCACACCTGATGCTGTGCTTGACGACACTGTAACAGGTGGAATCAGGAGCAGTGTGGATGAGCATGTTGCTTACATAAAAGGCGCCCTTTCGAAGATATTGATCTCGCAGCACGCCATTTCGACAATCCTTCTGGATCTCCGAGAGGATGAGGCCAGCGCGCGCGTGCATTGTTCATGCCCGATGGAGGTCGACCTCGGCGAAGGCAAAAGGCAGGTCTTCTTCCAAGGGCTGTGGTATCGCGACCGCGTCGTACGCACGTCCGAGGGCTGGCGCATAAGTGAACTTGTCGAGGAAGGCTATTGGAATCACAATTTGCCGGAGGGGTTCGCGTTCTGACGTCTGTTACGCGCTGTGCTGGATCCGCCACGGACTCCGTCTTCAGACGTGGCAGCTACTGGCGCAACACGGTGTTCTTGGTACCTTCTTCGACCTGGTCGATGACCAGCAGCTTGACCGGATCGGCGCCGACATTGGTCGCCTGATGCCATTGCCCGATCATCTCGATGATGAAATCACCTGTTTGATAGGTGTTGCTCTTGCCGGTCTCGACGTTGGTGACCTGAAGCGTGCCGGCCTCGACATAGGCATAGCGCGGAAACGGATGCTTGTGGACCGGCAAGGTCGCGCCCGGCGCGATCTGATAGGCCGAGACCAGGACCTGCACGTTCTTCTGCGGCAGCGTAATCGGCTGGCCGGACGCGGTCTCGGTGCGAGAGGCAAGTGGGGTCACCACGACCGGCGTGCCGCTGGCATCCAGCGCCTGGGCCCTATTTGCAAACAGTGCAGCCGCGAGCAGCAGCGTCAATGCCAAGATTTTTCGCATGATTCCCCCCGAGCTGCGTCAGCATTGCGCAGCACGCATTGGCGCGCAAGCTGTCTGTTCAGGAGCGCCTATCCCGCTCTTCTAAACATGCCCGGCGTCATGCCATGCATGGCCCGGAATGTACGGGAAAGATGGCTCTGGTCGGCGAAACCTGCCGCGATAGCGGCGTCGGCGAGGCCAAATCCCCGTTCGATCAGCGCGCTCGCCCGGCGCAATCGCCGGTCGCGGATGTAGGCCGCCGGCGTCAGGCCGATTGTCTTGTTGAAGTCGCGGATGACCTGGAACCGGGTCACGCCAGCCACGCCGGCAAGCCGCTTGAGGTCGAGCTGCGAGCCAAGCTCGCTTTCGACAAAATCGCGGTAGAGCGAAAATCTTCGCTGTGATCTGGAGCTTTCGAGCTCCTCGGGGCGCCCGCTCCAGTCGCCATGCCGAACGATCAGCCGTCGCAATGCCACGAGCAGGGACGTCTCGGCCCTCATTGTGTCCGGGGATGTCGAGCCCTGGTGTGCTGCCTTCAATGCTGCGGCGAGACTGCTGTCTTCGATGCTCGCGCGCGAAAATACCGGAGCGCCGTCGCGGCCGAGTTCGCGGGCAAGCGCGGTCATCAGTGGCACCGAGGGATAAAACGTCCGGTAAGCCCAGCCTTCGTCCGCCCCGCGTTCGCCGTCATGCCACTCCTCGGGATTGACCACGGCAATGGTGCCTGCCGGAGCGAGAACGCTTTGGCGGCCGATGCGTATCCGCTCGCAGCCGGAGGTGATCAGGGCGATCACGTAGGTCGGGTGCGTGTGCAGTTCGTAGCGGTGCCGGGTGAAGCGCGCCTCGAACAGGCCAAGGTCGGGGAAGCATGGATGGCGCCAGTATTTCCCGGTCTCTGCCGCTTGGTTTGTCCTTGCCATGGTCAATCCGGTTCAAGACGCTTCTCGTCCGGCCTTCTATGGCTGGCAGGATCAAACCGCGCCGCCTTTGCCGGCGTGAAAGGAGGCATGATGCTGCATAATGACCCCATCGCCGCGCTGACACCAGAGGTCATAGGCTGGCGGCACCATATCCATGCCAATCCGGAGCTCGGATTCAATGAATACGAAACGGCGCGTTTCGTTGCAGAGAAACTGCGCTCCTTCGGCGTCGACGAGGTGCATGAAGGGATCGGCGGCACCGGCGTCGTCGGTGTTCTGCGCAGCGGTGGCGGCACACGCGCCATCGGCCTTCGCGCCGAGCTCGACGCGCTTCCGGTGCTGGAGAAAACCGGCTTGGCCTATGCTTCTAGGCGAGAGGGCGTGATGCACGCCTGCGGCCATGACGGCCACACTGCCATGCTGCTCGGCGCCGCCAAACTGCTCAGCGAGGCGCGCACCTTCGACGGCGCCGTCACTTTCATCTTCCAGCCAGCCGAGGAGAACGAGGGTGGCAGCATGCGCATGATCGAGGATGGCCTGTTCAAGCGCTTTCCAGTCGAGGCGGTCTATGCGGTCCACAACTGGCCGGGCGTCAGGCTGGGAACGATCGCCGCCTGCGCTGGTGCGCAAATGGCGGCCGTCGATAATTTCGAACTGACCTTCGAGGGTCTTGGCGCGCATGCCGCGATGCCGCAGCTCGGCGACGACCCGATCCTGGCCGCCGGCGCCTTCGTGCAAGCCGTCCAGCGCATCGTCAGCCGCACGGTCGACCCGCAAAGCGCGCTTGTCGTCAGCCTCACGCAGATCCATGGCGGCAATGTCGGCAACATCGTGCCGGGCAAGGTCTGGCTGCAAGGCACCTGCCGCTTCTTCGAGCCCGGACTTTCCGACCACTGCGAGAGGCTGATCGGGGAGATCGCACAAGGCATTGCCGCCGCGCATTCGCTCAACGCCAGGCTCGACTACAGGAAGGGCTATCCGCCGCTGATCAACACCGCGGACGCGACGGCCCATGCCGTCGAGGCCGCCGCCTCCGCCGTCGGCCGGGAGAATGTCTTGACCGAGTTCAGCCCCAGTCTCGGCTGCGAGGATTTCGCTTTCATGATCCGCGAGGCGAGCGGCTGTTATGCGTGGATCGGTGCCGGCGAGGTCGGCCCGGGCGAAGGCCTGCACGGCGACCGCTACATCTTCAACGACGAGATCGTGCCGACGGTGATGCGCTATTACGTCAACCTCGTCGAGCAGACGCTTCCGCAGGCCGGTCCTCCTACAGCAGTTTTTCCGGCGTGATCGGCAACTCCCGGATCCGCTTGCCTGTGGCGTCGAAGACGGCGTTGGCAACCGCGGCGGCAACGCCGGTGGCGCCGAGCTCGCCGATGCCTTTGCCGCCGATCGGGCTGGCATGCTCGTCTACCTCGTCGACGAAATGGATTATGACATCGCCGGGAATGTCGGCGTTGACCGGAATGGCGACTCCGGAAAGGTTCTTCGACAGGAACCGCCCAAGCACTGGTTCGTGCCTGCTCTGCTCCATTGCCGCCATGCCCCAGCCCCAGATGATGCCGCCCGTCATCTGGCTGTGTGCGGTGCGGGGATTGACGATGCGGCCGGCGCTGTAGCTGCCAACGGCGCGACGAAGCCTGAGCAGGCCGAGCCCCGGATCGACACCGACCTCCACGAAAATCACGCCGAAAGTGCGCATGGCGAGGCCTTTGCCATGCTGCGCCGGATCGAACGAGCCGGAGCCGATGATCTCGCCGATGTCGGTATGGCTCATAACATCGGCGATCGTCTGGCCGCCGGCAGCGCCTCTGCGGCGAATCTTGCCGTCCTGCATCTCCACCTCGTCCGGCAGCAGATTGGCGAGACGGGCAAGCTGCGAACGCGCATCTTCGGCAGCTGCGAGCACCGCCGAGCCCACTCCCATGGTCGATGATGAGCCATAAGTCGGTCCCGCCTCCGGCAGCTCTGTATCGCCCATTTCCAATTCGATCTTCTCCATCGGCAGGCCCAGCACGTCGGCTGCGATCTGCGGAAAGATGGTGAGTGTTCCGGTTCCGATGTCTTGGGTGCCGGTGCGGATGAGCACCGTGCCGTCCCTGTGCAGCCTGACCTCGGCTGCAGGCGTCGGGTGGCGGAAACAGCCCATGCTGCAGGTCGCCATGCCGTAGCCGATCAGCCAATCGCCGTCGCGTTGTGGCTGGCGCGGGCGCTCGCGCCAGCCGAACAGGCGGGCGCCTTCCTCATAAGCCTCGCGCAGCTTCTTCGATGACCAGGGCTGGCCGGTGGCCGGATCCGTGTCCGCATGGTTGATCAGACGCAGGTCGAGCGGATCGATGCCGAGACCGTGGGCGAGCTCGTCCATCGCGCTTTCGAGGGCCCAGGTGCCGGGACCCTCGACCGGGGCGCGCAGCGCCGTCGGCATGGCGACGTTCGCGCGCTCGACGCGCTGGCTGAGACGCATGGCCGGCGTGGCGTAGAGACCCTTCGAGGCTTCAGTGGCGAACTCGACGAAATCGTCGCTCACGGTGGTCAGGTTGACCACGTCCTGTTGCACGGCGGTCAGCTTGCCCGACCTGTCCGCCGCCAGCACGATCTTCTGTGCCATGCGCGGCTGGTAGCCGAGACAGGAATAGGCATTGGCGCGGCTGAGCGCCAGCCGGACCGGGCGCTGCATGATGCGCGCCGCGGCGGCGGCCAGCACCTGATGCGGCCAGATCCAACCCTTGCCGCCGAAGCCGCCGCCGGTATGGCGGGAAATCACGCGGACCTTCTCGGCCGGGACATTCAAACGGGCGGCAAGCACCTGGCGGACACCATAGACGTGCTGCGTGGCGTCGTGCAGCGTCAGCTCTCCGTCGTTCCACTCAGCGAGCGTCGCCGAGGGCTCCATGGCGTTGTGATGGCGCGACGGCTGCAGGTAGACGGCTTCGACCGTGGCGGCCGCGTCGCTAAGCCCGCGGTCGACCTCGCCCTTCGTAAACGTCGGCTCCAGGAACAGGAAGCCGCTCTCCCTCGGCACGACCGCAGCCTTGTCGATTGCCGTCCACTCCGGCGGTGCCGGCAATTCCGGCTCGGCGAACTCGTAGCGCAATGCGACGCGGCGGGCGCCGGCTTCCGCCGCCTCCAGCGTCTCGCCCAGCACAATGGCAAGCGGCTGGCCCTCGTGACGTATCTCGTTGCTCTGCATGGGCATGAAGCTCTGCGCCGCCGGCGGACCTTCGGCCTGCTGCATCTGCGTATCGGGCTCGGCCCTCGGCGATGCGAACCGGCCGAATTTGGGCATGTCCTCATGCGTGAGCACACGCACGACGCCTTCCTCGGCGAGCGCATCGTCGACGACGATCGACGTCACGCGGCCGGCGGGAACTGGCGCGGTCACCAGCACTGCATGGAGCAGATCGGGAGCAAAATAGTCGGCCGCATAGCGGGCGCGGCCGGTAACCTTGACGCCGCCGTCAGGGCGGGCAACAGGCTGGCTGATCATCATGACGGCATCCTCGCTGCTTTTTCGATCGCCCGCAAAGCGGCGGTCTTGGCCAGTTCGATCTTGTAGGCATTCTGCGACAAGGGACGCGCTTCGGCGAAGGATTGCTCGATGGCGGTGCTCAACGCCTCGCGATCGCCGAGTTCGGCACCGGCGAGCTGCTCCTCGGCGGCGCTCAGCCGCCACGGCCGTAGCGCGACGGATCCCAGCGCCAGGGCAGCCCGACGGATGGTTTGACCGTCCATCTCCAGCACCGCGGCGGCGGAGACGATGGCATATTCGTAGGATTCGCGCTCGCGCACCTTGAGGTAGGCCGATCGCGGCGCCGGCGCCGGCAGCTCGATTGCCGTGATCAGTTCGCCTTGCTGCAACACATTGTCCGCCTCGGGCCGCGTGTCGGGAAGCAGGTGGAATTCGGCTGCCGGAATGCGCCGGCCGCCGCTGCGGTGCGCGGTGACGATGACCGCATCGAGTGCTGCCAGCGCCACCGCCGGGTCGGACGGCTGGGTGGCGACGCAATCCTTGGTCCAGCCGAATATTGCGTGATTGTCGTTGATGCCATGCAATGCCGAGCAACCGGAGCCGAGCTGACGCTTGTTGCACGGCAGCTGCTCTTCGGCACGGAAATAGGCACAGCGCGTCTTCTGCAGCAGATTGCCGCCTATCGTTGCGAGATTTCTCAGTTGCGGCGACGCGGCGTTGAGGATCGCCTGGCTCAACACCGGATAGTCGCGCATGACCAGCGCATGCTGCGCTACATCGTTGAGATGCGTCAGGGCGCCGATCGTCAAGCCGCCGCCGGGCAGTGCCTCGATCTGATCCAGCCCGTCGAGGCGGGAGATATCGATGATCCGCGTCGGCCCCGCAATTCCAAGGCGCAGCCAGTTGAGCAATTCGGTGCCGCCGGCGAGAAAGGCGCTGTCCGGCGCGGCACCTGCCGCGATCGTTTCGCCCAGGCTATCGGCACGCGCATAGACGAACGGGGTCATTGGCTCGCCCTCCCGGCCGCTGCGCGCACCGCCTCGACGATTTGCGGATAGGCCGAGCAGCGGCACAGATTGCCGCTCATCCACTCGCGGATCTCGGCATCGGAGCCGGTATGTCCCTCCTCTATCAACGCCGCCGCCGACATCACCTGGCCGGGCGTGCAGAATCCGCACTGGAAACCATCATGATCGATGAACGCCTGCTGCACGGGATGAAGCGCGTCGCCGTCTGCCAGGCCTTCGATCGTCGTGACCTCGCGTCCCTCCACGGACACGGCGAGTATCATGCAGGCATTCACACGCCGTCCGTCGAGATGCACGGTGCAGGCGCCGCACTCGCCGAAATTGCATCCCTTCTTCGTTCCGGTCAGATGAAGCCGCTCGCGCAGCAGGTCGAGCAGCGTGACGCGAGGATCGAGATCGGAAAGGCTGTGGTCCTCTCCGTTCACCCGCAACCGCAATAGGTGCCGATCGTGGAAGTCCATGGGGTTACCTCGAAGCACATGCCGTACTCGCCGCAAGGACTCGTCCAGCAAGCAGCCGCCCACCTGTCGAGGCGAAATAGGGCGATCGATTTTAGGGAAAAGGCGCTGTCGTGCGCAGAAAGCAAAAAACGCGCGTTTATGATTTGCGGTGGAAGGGCTTGCACGACCAATGACCGCTCGATCCCCCAACCCTGGAGTAAGGCCTCAGCTGGGTTAACCAGCTTCCCGGCGTCATTTGCCGATATAGGCGGCCAGCTCGTCAGGCGTTCCCATCGGAAAGGCCTGCTTCAGATGGTCAATGAATGCGGAGACGCGGGCGCTCAGCAGCCGCCGAGAGGGATAGAGTGTCCACAGGGCGATGTCGGGTCGATCGAGATCCCCCCAATGTACCAGCGTTCCGTCCGCCAGATCATGGCTCACCAGCGACACCGGCAGGCGTGCCGCGCCGACGCCCGCCCGCACCGCATCCCGGACCATGATGAGTGACGACAGCGCAAGGACCGGCTCGATCGCGATTGTTGACCGGCCAGCGGGCGTCTTCACGTCCCAAGCCCTTCGATCGGTTGTCGAACGCATGACGGCCGGGGTCGCCAGACCCTCCGCCGGCCGGGCGAGGTGAGGACTTGCCACGACCACCAGTCGATCACGCAGAAAGGCTCGCCCGACGAGGCTCTCATCCGGATCCGGGTTGACCCGGATCACCAGATCAAATCCCTCTTCGATCATGTCGACGGCGCGGTCTTCCGTCGTGACCTCGAGCCTTACCTCCGGGTATTTCAGGGCGAAGCCGGCAGCGATCTTCCCCATCGCGGTCTGTGAGAACAGCACTGGGGCGCTGATCCGCAACCTGCCTCGCGGCCTTTCGCCGCCTGAGGCGATTGCCGCCGCGGTCTCTTCGAGCTCGGACAGCAACCGGCCGGCGCGCTCGAAAAGCGCACGTCCTTCTTCCGTCAGCTTCAACGCGCGCGCGCCGCGCTCAAACAGCCGTAAGTCGAGACTCGCCTCCAGCTCCGCCACGCGTCGGGACAAGGTGGCCTTCGGGCGCCCGGCAGCACGCGCGGCTTTGCCGAAGCCCCCATGGCGGGCGACCAGATTGAAATCAGCAAGGGCAAGTAGATCCATGTGTTCCACCAGTGAGACGGTGTGTCCAGATATAACGCCTACCGGCACAAATGTGGATCACTAATTTTCTGGGATGCCATCCGGCTCAACTCAGGAGTAACCCCATGACCATTCTCGTTACCGGCGCGACCGGCAATGTCGGCCGCAACGTAGTCGAACAGCTCGTGAAGCGTGGCGCCAATGTGCGCGCTTTGGTTCGCGATCCATCCAAAGCCGACTTCCCCGCTGGCGTAGATGTCGTGCAGGGCGACCTGCTCGACGTCGATTCCCTGCGCAAGGCGTTCTCCGGCGTCTCCACCCTTTTCCTGCTGAACGCGGTGGTGGCCGACGAATACACCCAGGCTCTCGTAACGCTTGCCGTTGCCCGCGAGGCCGGCATCGAGCGGATCGTCTACCTGTCGGTGATCCACAGCGACCTCTACGTCAACGTGCCGCATTTTGCGGGCAAGTTCGGCGTCGAGCGGATGATCGAGCAGATGGGGCTCAACGCCACCATCCTGCGGCCCGCCTACTTCATGAACAACGACATCACGATCAAGGACGTGGTGACCGGCTACGGCATCTATCCGATGCCGATCGGAGCCAAGGGTGTCGCCATGATCGACGCGCGGGACATCGGCGAGATCGCTGCGATCGAACTCATCCGCCGCGAGCAGGCCGCCGCGCCGCTGCCGTTCGACCGCATCAACCTGGTCGGCCCCGACACGCTGACCGGCGCGGATGTCGCGGCCATCTGGACAGACGTCCTGGGACGCAAGATCGCGTATCCGGGCGACGACACCGCCGGGTTCGAGCAGAACCTGCGACAGTTCATGCCGAGCTGGATGGCGCTCGACATGCGCCTGATGGCGGAGCGCTTCCTCACGGACGGCATGGTCCCCGATGCCGGCGATGTCGATCGGCTGACCGCGCTGCTGGGCCGGCCGTTGCGCTCCTATCGCGACTATGCGGCCGCAATTGCCGGCTGAGTCCCCATCACCGACCTTCTGTCCAGGAGACACATCATGATCTACTCGAGCGCTACCGTTCCGGTGAATCCCGGCGGCGAGACCAGGCTGACCCGTGCGCAGATATGGCAAGGCCTCGAACTCAAGGCGCGCGACGCCAGACTGTTCCTGCCCGCAGGCCTCTGCACCCGTTGCGACGTCGTGGAGGAGAGCGCGACCCACTTCGTGCGCGAAGCTACGCTCGCCGGTGCTGATCTGCGCGAGATCGTCACGCTCGAGCCGGAAAGCAAGGTCACCTTCTTCCAGGCGACCGGTCCGCGCGAAGGGGCGGAGATCGCCTTCGCAAAGCCAGTCCGTCAAACAATCAGCCCGATACCCTCTCCAGCACCCTCGAAACCTGCTTCGCTGTCCATCGGCCGCGCCCCGTGACGCTGAATAGCGGCGAACCCAAAGGCTCCCCAACGCAACGTACCCCGACTACGCGCGTTCTAGTGAATGGGAGGGCGCCATAGCCGATCTGACGGGGGTGGCCTGATGATAAATCGGAGCAACAGGGATGGCAAAGTTTAAAGAAGCCCTTGAGCGCGGGAAGGAAGCTCGCCGTCAGCAGGAGAAGCCCGTCGGCGGCGCGGAGATGGGGAAGCGAGATGCCCCCATGGCGGACTTCAGCGAGCAAGCAAAGGCCTGGCTAAACGACGTCGTGATTGCATCGCTGGAGGCGGCCAAGGCTGACGTGGCAGGCGAGGTGGCTGTCGACATAGACACCGCGCCACGCCGGCAGGTCAAAGCTTTAACCCCGTCGATTCGTTTCCAGATCTACAGGAAGCGAGAATTGGAGAAGGCGCCTAGAAGAACCTTTACGGTCAACGTTAAGGTGAGCGGGGCGGTGTCCGTATCTTCGCCGGGGATGGTGACCAAAGATGTGGGAAACATAGGGGATAGGTCCGACCTACGGGTCCGCACCTTAATAGCCGACCTGATCGAGGACGCTGCCAAGGGTACATAGCAAGGCTGTGCCCACCAGCGCCGTAAGGGAAACGGAGGGGGGTACGTACGGGGGCCTCGCGCGAGCCAGTTATCCGATCACCCCTTGGGTTTTGTACCAAACATTCCCCGCCCTCTAAGGAACAAATCCGCTTGCGAGGGGGTTCGGCCCTATTAAGCATGTAGGCCTGAACGTGGTCGAAATCGATAAAGCCAGACAGGAAGTTGTTGCCGAAGTTGTGCGGCGGTGGATCACTTCAGAGGTAATCCGCAATTACCTTCGCGCCATGCTAAATCTGCCTGTAGAACAGGAGCTGCCGGCTGAGCAAAAGCATTTGCTGCAGGAACTTGATCGGGCCGACAAAGAGTGGCTGCATGGCGCTCCATTGGTTCTCCCCGCCGGTCCCTGTAAGGACCGAGGGTCGCGGTTCGACGCGCAAGGTCAGCAACGCTGAAGCAGCCGCTGAGGAACTCCTGAAGTGGACCAACCATGGCCTTCAGTGGGACCTCGCGGTGCGCGTTTGCATCGCCGTGATTTCCGACCAGATGGCACCCGAGGAGGCCCGCAAGGCATTCCTGGCTGCCGCTAAGGAGCAGGGGACGTTAGTCCCTCCATAAGGTGGAGGCCCGCCGCTCGTGAGAAAGGCGACGGACCCAGCACGCGGCTGCATCCACGAAGAATCGACCGCTGCGATTTCTAAACTACTGAGCGCCTGCGTTGTTCCATTATTGCGGGCTACAACTGGGTTGGTCGGCAGGCTCGTCCCGCTCTAGATTCCCCTCATGGCAACCCATTGGTTCGTCCCTCCTGTGTTCGTAAGGACTGCGTCCGGTGATAGGCATGGCTGCAACAATGCGAGGGCAGCCCTTGAGCAGCTAAAGACGTGGACCCGGAGAGGACCTTGCTGGCACAAGGCGGTGACCCTCTGCCTGTCGGCTGTGGAGGGCGATCCGATTGACCCTCACGTGATACGAAAGGCATTTGAGGCTGCCGCTAAGGAGGCCAAGATGTATCTCTCCCCTGAGTAGTAGGTGTCATGGCTACCCATTGGTTCTCCCCTCCGGTCAACGTCAAGACCGTAAGCATCCGGTAGGGCGTTCCCGGAACTGGATGCGGCAGACAGGCGCCGCGCGGCGATCGGAAGCTTTGCGGCGATGGTGGGGGCAGTGATCCTCGCCCGGGCGATTGACGACCCAGCGTTTTCCGATGAGGTGCTGGAACAGACACGTTCCTGGGTTGATGCCGGGATCAACCAAGTGTCAGCTAGTTAGCCCCGGCAGACCTGTTGTGCTGATTTATGAGACGGGACTTGTTCCCGACGATGTCGCTCGTTCCCCGGCCAGCATTGCAGTCTGGGCGCGCCGCGGCTGGTTCTAGCGCGCCTTAGCGTACAAAAGGCGGTGGCTCCCCGGGACCGACGAAGCAGCGAAATACGAGTTCGCCATAGCGCTCCACCGACACGCGCAACAGCCGCATCAAGTGCGAAAACGTGATCGTGACCGCGCAGAAGCACTACGCCTTGCAGGTGGGCGGCCGCCATCGCTCCGGGATCGCGCCGTTGCTCTGGCGCGAGAGCGCGGCGAGGTGCGGACCCGCGATCTCACCGACATCGGTATCCCACGGTGCTATCTCTCCCGGATGCGCGAGGAAGGGCTGCTCGTGAAGGTCGGCTATGGCCGGTGTTGAGCCACTGCGTTGAAGGCGGCCTGACCTTCAGGCCGGGCCGAATGCGCCATAGGATCGCGCCGCTTCGATGACCTCCCAATCCGGCCTTCGCGGAGGCGTCGATTGGGCGCAGGTTACGGCCGCCCTCGTGCCGTCCTTCAGAAGGCCGCTTGACCCGTCGGGTCTTGGGCCAGAAGCAGTCATCCGTCGTCAGTCATGAAGTGGCCGCTATGCCGAAAGCGGACTGGCGGCTCATACGAAGCCGGGAGCCTTCACTTGGGCTTGGTCCAGGCACCGATTTCCGATCGCCCCACCAATGTTCCGCCGGGATAAGCAGCTCGCGTTGGACAGTCCGTGGACGCTCTGTCGCCCAGTTGTACGTCACAGTGCGCGCGCTTGACCAGCTGACGTTGCCCCCAGTTTCTATCCAGTTTTGAGTTCGTTTCCGGCGTGGGTTGTGCCCTGCTGGGCCGGTGAAGCGACGGGCGCTGGCGCGGAGCCTTTGGCATAGCGCAGCGCGAGCGACCGTCGCGGATTAAAGGTGCTGGCGAACTCGGCCGGGGTCTGCCAGGCGATTTGGGAGTGCGGCCGCGCGGTGTTGTAGTCGGCGTGCCACAGGGCGATGGCGACGCGCGCCTGAGCCAGCGAGGTAAACAGCGTCTCGTTGAGCAGTTCATCGCGCAATCGGCCGTTGAAGCTCTCGATGAAGCCATTCTGCATCGGCTTGCCGGGCGCAATGTAATGCCATTCGACGCGGTTCTGATCCGCCCAGGAGAGGATGGCGTTCGAGGTGAACTCGCTGCCATTGTCGCTGACGATCATCCTCGGCCGGCCGCGCTCGGTGATGAGCCGGTCCAATTCGCGGGC